>NZ_JBSGZO010000133.1:0-18812 GCF_053611045.1 Streptomyces sp. NPDC054841
GTGCAGGGCAGAGACGTGAAGCCACGTTGGTGCGCGGAGTGCACGCGCTGGGCAGCCGCCATGTCGAGGTCGTACTCGGCGACGTGTCTGGCGACTTCCTCGAGCACGATCGGGATCTCGAGCGTCGCCAGGGCGCCGCCGAGGCAATGGTGGGGCCCGGCGCCGAAGCTGATCATTTTGCGGGTGTCGCGGTCGAGGTCGAAGCGGTCGGGGTCGTCGAACACCCGGTGGTCGCGGTTGCCGGAGGGGTGCAGGAGCACCATGCGAGCCCCGGCCGGGACCTTCGTGTCGTGGAGCACGATGTCGCGGGTCACGGTGCGCGAGGTCATCTGGCTGGAGGAGTCGAAGCGGAGCGACTCGTTGGCCCAGTCGGTGAACCGGCCCGCGAGTCCGGCTCGCTGCACGTCGGGCAGCCGCCAGCCGTGGTACCAGGCGTTGCCGACCTGCTTGCTGGTCGACTCGTTCCCGCCGCTGACGATGAGGAAGATGAAGGCGACGATCTCCGAGTCGCTGACCGGCCTGCCGTTGATGTCGGCCTGGGTGAGCATCGAGATGAGGTTGTCGCCGGGGTGGCGGCGGATGTCGGCGACCAGCTGCCCGTAGTAGGTGCCGAGCCGGAAGGCGGCGGCGAGGTTCTCCGGCGTCCGTTCGTCGGAGTCGTGCTTTCGGGTGTTGAGCAGGTCGGAGTCGAGCCGGACGGTATCCCAGTCGGCTTCCGGGATGCCGAGCATGTCGCAGGCCCCGTCGGTGGATACGGGGGTGGCGAGGTCGGCGGCGAAGTCGAAGGTGTCCTGGTCCAGCAGGGGCTCCAGCCGTCGCCGGGTGAGCTCGCGGATGCGTGCCTCGCGCTGGGCGACGGTGCGCGGTGAGTACTTCCGCTGCACCAGGCCGCGCGCAGTGGTGTGGTCGGGCGGGTCGAGAGCGAGGAAGAAGACGTTCTTGTACACCTGGGGCCCCGACATGGTCGGTTCCAGGGATATCCCGTTGCGGTTGCTGAAGGTGGCTGGGTCGCGCATCGCCGCCAGGACGTCGGCATGCCGGGACAGCGCGTAGAAGTCGCGTTCCTCGTTCCGGTAGACCGGGGCGTTCTCGCGCATCCACGCGTATACGGGATACGGATCCTCCTGCACCCGGTACGAAAAGGGGTCGTACGTGACGGGAGGAGCCTCGGCCAGCGATTGGCCGCCCGCGTTGACAGCACTCGCTCTACGCATCGACATCCGGCGAGCATGCCCGCACCGTCTGGTCGGCGACCCTGTCAGAACCTTGTCGGCGCACTGCCCGCTGACAAGATCGCGACCAGACGGTGCGGGCATGCTCGGCGAATATCGATAGACGGGGGAACAGTTGTGCGTGCAGTTGTTACCGTCCAGACGCCGGAGCGGAAAGCCGGAAAACCGGACCAAATAGATTTACACGACGGTGAATCGGCAACATTCGGCTCCTGCACATGCGGGCAATGCGGCCTCGATCTCGTGCTTGACCAGCAAGCAACGTCGTTCACCGGTGAAATCACTGCCACTGCTGGTCACTGGCTGCTGACAAACTTCTGCCCGATCGAGACGCTGCTGGTGGAGAACCTGGAGAACTGCTACGAGTACCTGACCGTCGACCCCGGCCGGTACCTCACCCCGGTGCCGTTCGAGTTGTGCCGAGTCAGTGTCGCCGGGCGCACCAACGGCCCGCACCTCACCGTCTTCGGTCCGGAACCGAAGCGTGCGCAGGCGCGGCCGGCGCCGTGCGCGGCCGTCCGCGAGGCGGAACCCACACTCAATCCACGGGCCGCGTACTTCGCTGTGTTGCAGACACTCTGCGAACCCCGCCTGCGCGGATCGACGTCCAGCCCGCTACCCACATCAGAGCAGATCGCACGCCGACTGGGATCGAACATGACCGTCCGTGCCGTCAACGCTCACATCGAGTATCTGACCGGGAAGCTGCGGCTGTCCCGGGGCTGCGGCCGCGAGGTGCTTGTGGAGACCGCCATTCGGCATCGAATGGTTCCACTCGACTGCTAACCGGCGCGATGGTCGACGTTCAGGAGGGAAGACCTTTGCGGTACGCCAACCAGTGTATTCACGACCTCGTTTCCAGCGCGGTGCAGCACGAAGCGCACGCCCCGGCCGTGGTGTCGCCGGCGGAGACGCTGACCTACGCCGAACTCGACCAGCGGGCCAACGCCCTCGCCGACGAGTTGCAGAAGCGCGACGTCGGACCCGAGGTCCTCGTCGGCGTGCACCTGCCGAAGTCACCGGAGATGGTCATCAGCATCCTGGCCATCCTGAAGGCCGGTGGCGCATACGTGCCCTTGGACCCGGCGAGCCCGGTCGACCGCCTGTCCGACGTACCCGTCCGGCTCGTGCTGAGCCGGCGCGCGTCGGCACAAGGGCCGGCGATTCCCGGTGCCCCGGTGCTCTGCCTGGACGAGGACTGGGACCTGACCACCGGTCAGCCCGAGTTCGTCCCCGCGCAGCCGGCCGGCCCGGACAACCTCGCCTACGTCATCTACACGTCCGGCTCGACCGGCCGACCCAAGGGGGTCGCCGTCACGCACCGGTCCCTGGTCGGCTCCACCCTCGCCCGGCACGCCTGGTACCGGCCGCCCCAGGCGTTCCTGCTGCTGTCCGCGATGGCCTTCGACAGCGCCGTCGCCGGGATCTTCGGCACGCTGACCCGCGGCGGTGCGCTGCACCTGCCCGCGCCGGGCACGGAGTCCGATCTGGACACGGTCGGCCGGCTCGTCGAGCGTGCCGGTATCGACACGATTCTTACCCTGCCGTCCCTGTACGAGCTGCTGCTGGAGACCGCAGAGCCGGCCGCGCTCGACTCGCTGCGCACGGTCACGGTCGCCGGCGAACGGTGCCCGCCCGGCCTTCCCGCGAAGAGCCGGGCCCGCCTGCCCGCGGTCGACCTGCTCAACGAGTACGGCCCGACCGAGGCCACCGTGTGGAGCACGGTCTGGCGGGCGCCCGAGGAGGACCTCTCCGACCTCGGCACCGTGCCGATCGGGCGTTCAGTGGACGGCATCCGGGTCAGTGTGCTCGACCCGGCAGGCACCCCCGTGCCCGACGGCGTACCCGGCGAACTGTGCATCGGCGGCGCCGGTCTGGCCCGTGGCTACTACGAGCGGCCTGACCTGACCGCGGCCGCCTTCGAACCCGACCCGGCCGGAGCGGCGGGTGCGCGCCGGTATCGCACCGGTGACCTGGTCCGCCGCCGCCCGGACGGCGAACTCGAGTTCCTCGGGCGGATGGACCGTCAGGTGAAGGTCCGTGGCTACCGGGTCGAACCTGACGAGATCGAAGGCGCGATGCAGCGTCACCCGGACGTCGGGCAGGCCGCCGTGGTGACCCCGGCCGCCGACGGGGACGCCACACTCGTCGCGTTCGTCACCGGTCCGTCGGTCGACCTGGCCGACCTGCGGACCTTCCTGGGCGGAACGCTGCCGGCCTACATGGTGCCGAGCGAGATCCGCAGGCTGGACAAGCTGCCGCTCACGCCCAACGGCAAGGTCGACCTGCATGCGCTGGAAGCACTCGTGCCCGCCACCACCGACCTCCCCGGCGACGACGCACCGCGCGGCGCCGTCGAGCGGACCGTCGCCATGGTCTGGTGCGAGATCCTCGGCATCCCGCACATCGGGCGCAGCCGCAGCTTTCTCGACATCGGCGGGTCGCTCGCCGTCGTGCGCGTCGCGCTGCGGCTTTCCCAGGTGTTCGGTGCTCAGGTACCGCTTCTGTGGGTCTACGAGGCGCCGACGGTCGAAGAGCTGGCCGAGTGGCTGAATACCAATGTCGCGGACGCGACGACGACAGCTGAGGCCTACCACCGAAAGGTTGGATGACATGAGCGCAACGACAGATCAACAGTTCGACGTCGTCGTCGTGGGCGGCGGACCCGGCGGATCCACCACCGCCACCCTCATAGCCAAGGCGGGGCACCGAGTGCTCCTGCTGGAGAAGGAGCGCTTCCCGCGGTACCAGATCGGTGAGTCGCTCCTGCCGTCCACCGTGCACGGCGTGTGCGCGATGCTCGGCGTCACCAAGGAGCTGGAGGAGGCGAACTTCCCGGTGAAGCGGGGCGGGACGTTCCGCTGGGGCAGCAACCCTGATCCGTGGACCTTCACTTTCGCGCTGTCCCGCAAACTGGCCGGGCCGACCTCGACCGCCTACCAGGTCGACCGCGAGCGGTTCGACTCGATCCTGCTCAACAACGCCCGCCGGCACGGTGTCGAGGTGCGGGAAGAGGCCGAGGTACTGGCGCTGGAGGAGGACGACGGCGGCCGGGTCCGCGGTGTGCGGTTCCGGGACGCCGACGGCGCGGAGCACACCGTGCGGTCCAGTTATGTCGTCGTCGCCGCGGGCAACACGGACGGGTTGTACAAGAAGGTCGGCACGAGGGAGCTGTCCCCCTTCTTCCGGAACGTCGCGCTGTTCGGTTACTACGAGGGCGGCAAGCGGCTGCCTGCACCGAACGAGGGCAACATCCTGTGTGCCGCGTTCTCCGACGGGTGGATCTGGTACATCCCGCTCTCCGACACGCTCACCAGCGTCGGGGCCGTTGTGTCACGCGACCGGATCGACGTCATCCAGCGCGGTCAGGAAGCCGCCATGGCGCAGTTCATCGCATCGTGTCCGCTGATCGACGACTACCTGTCGGACGCCCACCGCGTGACCGAGGGGATGTACGGCAAGCTGCGGGTCCGCAAGGACTACTCGTACTGCAACACCTCGTTCTGGCGGCCCGGGGTGGTACTGGTCGGCGACGCGGCCTGCTTCATCGATCCCGTCTTCTCCACCGGCGTGCACCTGGCCACCTACAGCGGTGTGCTGGCGGCCCGGTCGATCAACACCCGGCTCAACGGCGAGTTGACCGAGGAGGCGTGCTTCACCGAGTTCGAGAACCGCTACCGGCGCGAGTTCGACCTCTTCCACCAGTTCCTGCAGTCGATGTACGAACTCAACCGCGACGAGTCGTCGTACTTCTGGGAGGCCCGCAAGCTGCTCGGCACCGAACAGAGCGACGCCCAGGCGTTCGTGGACCTGGTGGCCGGCGTATCGGGGCCGGACCGGGAACTCTTCGAGACCGCCGGCCCGCACCCGACGAACCAGTTCGGCGAGGCGCTCGCCCAGGCGTCGCGCCCGGAGGTCATGGACGACGGCGACATCGTCTTCCAGGGCAGCGGTACCCGGCTCCTCGGTGCCGTCCTGCACGAGGCGACCGACCTGCAGGTGCGCGCGGCGCTGGCCGACACGCCGGACATGCTGCCGGAGCCGGACCCGCAGTTCGCCGGCGGCCTCGTCCCGTCACGGGACGGGCTGCACTGGCGGAGTTCGGCCACGGTGGGCTCGGCGGCCGAGCCGACGCCCGGCCGCTGAGCCGGGACGCTCCCGGCGTCCTCCTGGTGCGTTGTCCCGTGGACCGTTCCGCGGCGTGGTCACCCGCTACGGTGCACACCCGCCCGACGGTCCACGGGATACGCCCGAGTCTTCCGGCATCAGCTCAGCGCCGACCTGATGATGTCGAGCACCGCCCGCCGTTCGGTGTCCAGGTAGAAGTGCTCTCCGGGCAGCAGGTGGGTCCGCACCCCCTTGCGCGACAGCTGTGACCAGGCGGCGAACCGCCGGTGGTCCACCAGTGGGTCGTCCCGGCCGGCCAGGGCCGTGATCGGCACCGGCAGCGGCGGCCGCACGCGGTACCGGTAGGTCTCACCCACCGCGAGGTCGGCGCGCATCGTGGGCAGGAACAAGGACAGCAGCTCGGGGTACTCGCGCCCCTCGGGCGGGATCCCGCCCAGATTCAGCACGTACTCCAGCAGCTCGGGCTCGGGCAGTTTGTGCGCCTCGACCCGTACCGGCGTCCGGTCATGCGCGGCCTCCAGCCCGGAGACGAACAGCTGCACCGGAGGGTGGCCGCGCCGCACCGCCTCGTGCGCGATCTCGAACGACAGCAACGCCCCCATGCTGTGGCCGAACAGCGCGAACGGCCGGTCGACGCGCTCCAGCAGCGGTTCCGTCAGCCGCTCGACGATCA
Source organism: Streptomyces sp. NPDC054841 (assembly GCF_053611045.1). Classification (NCBI taxonomy): domain Bacteria; kingdom Bacillati; phylum Actinomycetota; class Actinomycetes; order Kitasatosporales; family Streptomycetaceae; genus Streptomyces; species Streptomyces sp. NPDC054841. Next base: position 6,034 of record NZ_JBSGZO010000133.1, read on the forward strand.
GATCGACAGCGGACAGCGGGTGCTCGTCGAAGCGCGTTTCCCGGCCGGGCAGTTGTACCGCGATCACCTCGACCCCCGGCCCGAGAGCGCCCTGCCACTCCCGGTACGCCGACGCGCCCATGCCCGCGGCCGGCAGGCAGAACAACTGCACCCCGGCGTCCGGCAGGCAGCGGTGGGTCTGGAACCAGCGCGACCCGACCACGTTGTCAGCCATGGTCAGGTCCTCGCGTTCCGTCGAAGGGCCGCATCATCTACGGGGCCGCCATGAGGGGGGCGTAAAGGCTCCGGTACCAGGCGGACGCGTCCGCCGCCGGCCGGGTCCGGACGCGCTGTTCCGGCACGGGCAGACGTCGTGCGGCCACGGCCTCCATGAACGTCACCTGCTGGGTGGCGTTCGTCTGGAACGCGCACACGCGTGTCTGCCGACGCCGCTCGAAAGCGGCCAACGCCGCCGGACCGCAACCGTGTGCGTCGATCTCCTCACCGAGTACGGCGGCGTCCTCAATAGCCAGACCGCCGCCCTGGGTCGTCGCCGGTGACACGGCGTGCGCGGCATCGCCGATGAGGACAACCCGCCCCGACACGACACGTTTGGTGGCCAGCGCAAAGGCGGACCGGGTCACCAGTTGCTCATCCAGTCGCATGGAGTCGACGAAGCCGCGCACCTCGTCCGGCATGTCGCGACACCCCTTCCGCAGGACATCGAACGCGTCAGGCGGCTCGGAGCTGATGGGATCGGAGGCCGCGATCTGGAAGAAGACGGACATGCGACCCTGACCGATGGGCATGAGGCCGAACGTATGCGGCCCGGCTCGCCACGTTCGCCACTCCGGAGGGGACGCCGGTACGGCGCGAGGAACCGTGGTCCGGATGAATGTGTGTCCCGTGAAACTCGGTAGCGCATCCGGATCAACCGCCCGCCGTACCCAGGAGTTGATCCCATCGGCCCCGACCACCAGCTTGTACGTTCTGCTGTCCCCATTGCCGAAGGTGACGCGCACGCCTTCCGCTTCGTGGCTCAGCTGCTGCGGCGCCATCGACCAGCTGACCGTGTCCGGGTCGAGCCGGGAAAGCAGAAGGTTGCCCAGGGCCCGACGGTGGATCGCCAGCGGAAGAGTCGGCCATACGCTCTGCCACTCCACAACGGTCCGGCTGCCGTCACGGTCCACCGCGACGTTCCGCTCGATCCGGCTTCCCTCGCGGTCCAGCAGCTCGCCCAGGTGGTCCAGGCAGGCCAACGCGTTGGGATGCAGCACGATGCCGGCGGTGGGCATCCGCAGCGCCTCGGCCCGTTCGACCACCTGCACGGACACACCACGCCGCTGCAACTGCTCCGCGGCGGTGAGTCCGGCGATTCCGGCGCCGACGACAAGAACTTCCGGTGTCCTCATCCACTTCCCTTTCGAAGGTTCCGCCGACGGCCCAGCACACCCTCGCGGCGTGGACCGTTGTCAACGATCGGTTCGCTCCGCCTGTGGGTCGTCCATCCGCCGGCGCAGGCTCAACGGGCGCATGTCGGTCCACACCTCGTTGACGTATGCCAGGCAGTCGTCCTTCGGTCCGGTCCTGCCCACCGGTCGCCAGCCGCCAGGCACGTCCCGCTGCGCGGGCCAGATCGAGTACTGCTCCTCGTGGTTGACGACAACCTGGTAGGTCTGGCTGTCGTGGAGGTCGTCGGTCACGGCTGGTTTCCCTTCGGTCGTTCGGTGATGTGGTTCAGGTAGCCGGTCAATTGCTTCGCCAGCTCCTCGGCCCGGTCGGGGTTGAGCATCGTGTGGTGATCGCCCGGGGCGCTGACCACATCGACCAGGTCCCCGTACAGCCCGGCCCAGCCGAGCGTGTCGTCCAGGCTGGGCCAGATCGGGTCGTCCTCGGCGCGCACCAGCAGCACCGGGAACTGGGCCACCTCGGCCGGCTGCCCGCGCTGAACGTACGCATCGGCCGCCCGCATGTTGTGCTGGTAGACGGCAAGCAACTGCTCGAACCGCTCGCTGCCCGCGTCCGCCGGCAGCACGTTGGCGAGCCGGGCCCGTTCAAGGATGTGGGCGAAGCGCTCCTCGCCGCTCATGGCCGGCAGCTTCGCGTCGTCGAGTTCGAGCTGGTAGTGCCAGGCGAACCGGGTCAGCAGCTCAAGGTCCTCGTCCGCGGCGTCGTCGGTGCCGGCGGTGCCCAGATCCACTCCGGCACCGACCTGCTCGTCCGGCACCGCCCGGGGCGGCGCGGAGCTGTCCAGGACCACGAGCGCCGCCACCGTCTCGCCCTGCCGGGCCAGTTGCTGCGCCACCTCGTGCGCGATGATGCCGCCCAGGCACCAGCCGCCGATCAGGTACGGCCCGACCGGCCGGCGCTCGCGGATCTCCTGCGCGTACGTCCGCGCCATCTCCCAGAGGTCGGCCGGCATCGTGCCGCCCGGGCGCAGGCCGGCGGCCTCGATCCCGACCAGCGTGTGCTCGGGCGTCATGGCCCTCGCCAGCTCGGCGTACGCCAGCACGCCACCGCCGCCGGCGTGCACGCAGAAGAACGGGGGCGTCCGGTCGGCCTGGTGCGCAGGCTGTGCGGCCGTGCCCGACCCTGCCTGGATCCGGTTGGCCAGCTGCTCCACGGTGTTGGCTTCCAGCAGCGCCGAGAGCGGAAGGTTGGCACCGGTCGCCTTCTCGATCTCCGACATCAGCCGGATGGCGAGCAGCGAGTTCCCACCACTGCGGAAGAAGTCGTCGGTGACTCCGATCGTGGGATGGCCGAGGACGTCCCGCCAGATCCGCAACAGGGTCCGTTCGAGGTCGTTCGCCGGCTCCGCGCCCGTGGCACCGGTGTCGATGAGCGGTGCGGGCAGCGCGGCCCGGTCGACCTTCCCGTTCGCTGTGAGCGGGAACCGGTCCAGCGGCACGACGGCCGACGGCTGCAGGTACGCGGGGAGCCGGGCAGCGAGGCGATCGCGGATGTCGTCGACGTTCAGCGGCTCGTCGCCGGCGGTGGCGTACACGACGATGCCGGCCTCGCCTCCGCGCGGGTCCAGGACGGCGACGCACTGCCGGACCCCGGCGGACTCGGCGACGACCGCCTCGATCTCGCCCAGCTCCACCCGGTACCCGGAGACTTTCACCTGCCCGTCCTCGCGCCCGATGAAATGGATGTCGCCGGAGGGCAGCCGGCGGGCGAGATCTCCGGTGCGGTACAGGCGCCCGCCCGCTGCCGCACCGAACGGATCGGGCCAAAACCGCTCGGCGGTCAGGCCCGGACGGTCGTGGTAGCCGTGTGCCACGCCCGTCCCGCCGATGAGGACCTCGCCGGGGACCCACGCCGGCAGTTCCTGCATCGCGCGGTCCACCACGTACACTTCGGCGCCGCCGATGGGCCCGCCCAACGGTGCCGTGGTCAGCCGCGCGTCCAGCGGCCCCGGCGGAACCCGGTAGTAGGTGGCCCCGACCGTGGCCTCCGTCGGCCCGTAGTGGTTGACCACCTGGCATGCGGCGGACGACTTCCTGATCTGGTCGAGCAGGTCGCGGTCGAGAGCCTCGCCACCGGTGATCAGGTACCGGCGCGGTATGAGGTCCGCCGGGGACCGGGACGCGTCCAGCAGCGCCCGGAGATGGGACGGCACGATCTTCACGACGTCGACGGCGGCCTCGCGCATCCGGCGCCCGAGCCGGTCGGCATCGGTGGTCTCGTCCCGAGTGGCGACGATCAACCGACCGCCGGTGCACAGGGCGGGAAAGAGCACCGAGTTACCCAGATCCGCGGCGAACGAGGACACGTGGCAGTAGGTCAGCGGCTCGTCAAGTCCGAGGGCCGCCACCAGGCCGTCCACATATCCGGCCAGGTTCTCGTGCCCGACCAGCACGCCTTTCGGCGTACCGGTCGTGCCCGAGGTGTACATCAGGTAGGCGGTGTCGGCCGGTACCGCCGTCCGCGGCCCGGCGCCGGCGTCACCGCGCCGCTCGCAGCCGTCGGGCCGCAGCACGACGGTCGGCAGGCTCGCCGGTACCCGCAACGACCACTCCGCGTCGGTGAGCACCGCGCACGCGGCGCTGTCGTCGAGGAGGAAGCGGATCCGGTCCGTGGGCAGGGCGGTGTCGACGACGGTGTACGCGGCCCCGGCCCGCAGACAGCCGAGGATCGCCGCCACCACCGCGGGACCCCGGTCGAGCAGGACCGCCACAACAGTGCCCGGTCCCGCGCCCAGCCGGCGTAGCTCCTCCGCCGTGCTGCCCGCCCACCGGTCCAGCTCCTCGTAGGTGTACCGCTCGGCGGCGTGCTCGATCGCGGTCGTGGCCGGCCGGCGGCGGGCCATCTCGGCGAATCGGTCCGCGATCCCGGGCCGCGCGGCCGCCGGGGCGGGCCGGCGCGGGCGGTCCGCCTGCGGGCCTGCCGTCAGGCGCAGTTCGCTGATGGGACGCCCGGGGTCGGCGGCCATCTCGCCCAGCAGCACGTCCAGCGCGGCGACCAGTCCCGACGCGTCCTCGGGGCGCACCCGGCCGGCGTCGTATTCGACGAACGCCTCGACGCCGTCCTCGGTACGCAGGCAGCGCAGCCGGATGTCGAACAGGTCGGTGGCGTCGTCGATGCGGCGGATCGCGAACGCGCAGCCGTGTCCGGTAACCGGCGCCGGCACCGCGTGGTAGTCGAAGCCGACGTCGAGCCCGGCCGCGGAGCCCGACCGGAACCCGGCCCACATCTCACGCGTGAAGTAGTCCTGGTAGCGTGCCGCCTCCGCATCGGCCTCGGCGACCCTGCGGATCGCTTCGTCCACCGTGGTGTCGGCGCGCAGTGCCAAGGCCGCGGGTACGTATCGGGTGAACGCCCCTATCGCGTCCTCGAGTTCGGGGTGCCGTCGGCCGGGGTGCGCCACGGCGAGCAGCGGCTCCTCCTGCCCGCCGTACCGGTACATCAGGATCGACCATGCGGCCAGCAGCAGCGATCGCGGATCATCCACGGCGGAGATCCGGTCCGCCGCAACACGTAGCCGCGCCCCTTGGAACGTGCGCCGGTCGCCGGCATCGCCTCGGCTGAGGAACGGCGGCTGGACCGGTACGCCCGGGCCTGCGGCCAGCCGCCGCCAGTAGTCGCGACCGGCCGCCGTGTCGTCCGCCTCCAGCAGTTCGTTCAGCCACTCGGCCACGTCGGCGTACTGAGGCGGGTCGTCGTTGTCCGCCGCGGTGTCGCCGTCGCCGTACCGTCGCGCGACCTCGGCCGCGACCTGGGTGATGCCCGTGAAATCGAGGCTGGGCCCCGGGCCCTGCAGCCGCAGCAGGTGTACTCCGTCGGCCTCCTCGGTCAGGCTTGCCCGCAGGGGCTGTTCGATGCCCTGTACGTCCCACGGCTCGGGCCGGTCGGCGGGCGCGTCCAGCGTCACCGGCTGGGACGGTCCGATGACCTGGACCGGGGCGTCGAGGCTGGCGGTACGCCGGTACGTCGTACGCAGGATCTCGTGGCGCTCGACGAGGGCCGTGATCGCCTGCTGCAGCCGCGGTGCGTCGACCGAGCCGCGGATCTCGATGTCGCACGTCCAGCGCCAAGGCACACCGTCCACGGTGTGCTGCGCCAGCCACGTACGCCGCTGCTGCGGTGACAGGACGAATGACGTGTCCATGGTCATCTCCAATCCCTCGGACGGTTCACTTCGCGCGAGTCGTGCCGGACATCGCGACCAGCACGCGGCGGCTGCCGCGGTACGGCCGGCGGCCGTGCGCGACGAGGATGTTGTCGATGACCAGCACGTCGCCGCCGGACCAGTCGAAGAAGCGGGTTTCCGCCTCGTAGGCGCGGCGGACGTCCTCCAGTTCCGAGTCGCCGATCGGGGTGCCGTCGCCGTAGCACACGTCCCGGCTCAGTCCGGCGCCGGACGACGCCAGCGATGCGCGGACGTCCGGCGGCAGGGTGGACGGGTGGAACATGTGGGCCTGGTTGAACCAGACCCGCTCGCCGGTCACCGGGTGCTCCGCGACGGCTTGGCAGACCTGGGTGGTACGCAGGGTGTCGCGCGGTCCCCACTCGGCCCGGATCCCGTTCTCGGCGCAGAACCGCTCCACCGTGCCGCGGTCGGTGGTCTCGAACGTCTGCTGCCAGGTCAGGTCGACGCCGGTACCGTACTCGCGCGTGTACATCACGCCGAGCCGCTCGAACCGCTCCCGCACCTCCGGCGAGATCCCCGCCAGCACCCGCCTGCTGTCGGCCAGCGGTGTCTGGCCACCCTCGGCGGCCGGCACCAGGCAGCAGAACCACAGCTTCGCCGGCCACGTGGTGGCGTACGACAACTCGTTGTGCTGCGCGATGGTCTGCTCCGCCGGGTACTCGGTGGAGGTGTACACCTTGTCCAGTTCACGGCTGCGCGGCGTGGACCCGTATACGTAGTCCAGCAGTTCATCGGCGTCGGCCGCCACGACCTCGGCGAAGTCCTCGGCGGACCCGACCGCGAACCCACGGCACAGGACCGCCCCGACCTGGTGCAGATGGGCCTCGACCGCCTCGGCGTTCGCCTTCAGCCACGCCTCCAGTTTGATCCCGGCGCGTCGCGCGGTCACCACCACCGGCGCCGCCGGATGCGCGGACGGCGTGATGTCGACCAGGTCGGCGAGCGTCGTATCGACCGCGCGGCGCCGGCCCAACCCCGGCGCCGGTATTCCGTCCGTCATGCTGCACCAGTTCCTTCCACGTGCGACATACGCCTTATCGGCGAGAGCGACAACACCGCCAGCGGAAGCAGGAGGCCGACCCCCGCCACCAGCACGCAGCCGCGCAGGCTCAGGAGCGTCGCGAGCAAACCGCCCAGGAACGCGCCGAGTGGGATCGAGCTCCAGATGAAGAACCGCATGGTCGCGTTCGTCCGGGCCAGCAGGTGATCGGGTGTGATCACCTGCCGGGCAGTGATCGCCGCTACGTTGAACACCGGCCCGCCGAGCACATACATGAAGTACCCGACGGCCAGCACGGCCGGGCCGGCGAACGCCCGGTGCGGTGCGGAACCGGCGATGAGGACGCCGGCCGCCACCGCGGTGCTGCCGAGGATGAACGCCCGGCCGAGGCCGAGCCGTTCGATGAGGCGTCCGGACACCACGGAGCCGAGCACCCCGCCCACGCCGCCGAGCGCGAGCACCAGGCCGACGACGGCCGGGCTCATCCCCAGTGCGTCGACCATGAAGAGGTACTGGATCGCGAGGAAGACGAACGCGAACAGGTTCATGAGCGAGGCCGCGACCGCGTTCCACAGCAGCAGCGGGGTGCGCACCACGAACTTCAGCCCCTCACGGATCTCCCGGACCAGCGAGGGGGGCTCGTCGTGTGCGGGGCGTACCCCTTCCCGCACCGGGCGGACCCGGGACATCAGCAGGCCGGACACGGCGAACGCGAGCGCGTCGGCAATCAGCGCGAACGGTGCTGTCAGCGCCTGGACGAGAAGTCCTCCGAGGCCGGGCCCGAGCACATCCGCTCCGGAGCGGCCGGCCTCGAGTTTGCTGTTGCCGTCGGCCAGTCGGTCCGCCGGCAAAAGCGCCGGCAGGACGGACATCCCCGCCACGTCGGCGAACACGCTCAGCGCACCGATCAGCACGGCGATCACGTACAGGTGGCCGATGGTCAGCAGGTCCAGCGCCGCAGCCAGCGGCACGGTGAGGATGAGGACCGTGCGGGCCACCGCCGAAATCACCAGGACACGGCGGAGGTCCAACCGCTCGATCAGGGCCCCGGCCGGCAGCGACAGGACGACGAACGGCACTCGCTCGACCGCGGCCAGGACGCCGACCTCGAACGCGCTGGCGTGCAGGGACAGCACCGCGATCAGCGGCAGGGCCACCATCGTGACCTGAGTGCCGGTGAACGATGCCGCCTGCGAGCCCCAGAAGCGCGCGAACGAAGTGTCCCGCCAGAGCGACCGCTGCTTCTCCCCGCTCGTCTCCGCCACGGTCACGGCGTGCCCCCGGTCACCGACCCGGCGGCCCGCCTGGCCAACAGCCGGTTCAGCTTGGCGCGGCCGGCGTTGTCCAGCTCGACGCGCCGGCCCGCCCGGTGTTCGGCGAGGGCGTCGTCGACGTCCGCCATCACCTCGCCGACCGTGGCCGACTCCGCCGCGATGGCGTCGAGGATGCTCTCGAACTCAACAGCGATTTCCCGCACCGTGTCCGGGTCGAAGAGGTCCGCCTTGTAGAGGATCTCGCCGCGTAGGCTGCCGCGTTCGGGCCACAGGTCGAACTGGATCTCGTAGTGGATCGGCCAGTCGAAGACCTCCACGTGCTCCGCGTCCAGACCTCGCAGCACCGGCTTGGCGTCGGCGATGTTGATGAAATCGATCCACGCCTGGACCAGCGGCGGACGCTCCGAGCCGCGCGCGGCACGGGTAGCGTCGATCAGCCACTCGAACGGAACGTCCTGGTGCTCGAATGCCCCCAGCATGGTGTCCCGGGTGGCGCGCAGGAAGTCCACAGTCGTCATGTCAGCGGTCTTCCGGCTACGAACGACCAGAGTGTTGACGAACGAGCCGATCAGTGGCTCCAGGTCGGTCCGGGTACGGCTGGCGATCGGGGTACCGACGAGCAGGTCGTCCTGTCCCGTACGGCGGTGCAGGGTGAGCGCGTAGCCGGCCAGTACGACCATGAAGAGGGTCGCACCTTCCCGGTTGGCCAGCTCTTCCAGCTTGCGGGTGGTCTCTTCCCCGATGCGGAACGCGACGCAGCCTCCGGTGAACGTCTGCGTCGCCGGCCGCGGCCGGTCGGTCGGCAGCTGGAGCTCCGTGGAAACCCCGGAGAGCTGCTGCTTCCAGTAGTCGAGCTTGTCCGACACCCGCTCCGGAGTGAACCACCGCCGCTGCCAGGCGGCGTGGTCGGGGTACTGCACCGACAGCTCGGGTACGGCCCGGTCGCCGCCGTACAGCGCACCGACCTCCTCGACGAGCAGGCCCAGGGACGTCCCGTCGGACACGAGGTGGTGGACGGTCAGCACCAGCAGATGGTCGGTCGGGCCGAGCACGTACAGGGTGGTCCGCAGCAGCGGTCCGTGCTCAAGGTCGAACGGCCGGGACGCATCCTGCCCGGCCACGACACGCGCATGGTCCGCGCGGGTGGCCGCCGGGTGGTCGGTCAGATCCACGATCCGCAGCGGTATCGCAACCTCCGGCAGCACACGCTGGATGGGCGGATCCGCCTTGGGGAAGACGGTACGCAGTGCGTCGTGGCGCGCCACGACGGTCTGCACGGCGTGCTCCAGCCGTACCGGGTCGAGCGGGCCGCGCAGGCGCAGGCCGATCGGTACGTTGTACACCGCAGTACCCGGGTGCCACTGCTCCTGCAACCACATGCCCTCCTGGTCGTAGGAGAGCGGCGCCTCGGACGCCCCGGTCGCAACCAGTTCGGGCAGTGCCGACTCGGCGGCGGGCTCGGCCCTTTCTTCCTCGATCCTGGCGGCCAGGGCGGCGACCGTGGGCTCCTGGAAGATCATCGGCAGTGAGAGGTCGACCCCGAAGGTGTCATTCAGGCGTGCGACCGCCTCCGTCGCGAGCAGTGACTGGCCGCCGAGGGCGAAGAAGTTGTCGTGCAGACCGACCCGGTCCACTCCCAGGACCCGGCTCCACACCTCCGCGACTGTGCGCTCCACCTCACCGACCGGCTCCGCACCCTCCGAGACCGCCAGATCCTCCCGCGCCGGCACCGGCAACGCCGACCGGTCGACCTTGCCGTTCACCGTCAACGGAAAGCGCGACACCCGCACGAACGCCGCCGGCACCATGTACTCCGGCAGACTCCCCTGCACCAGCCCACGCAGCTCCACCGGCGACACCGGCTCAACGCCGCTACCGGACTTGGACGGCACCGGCCGCACATACGCCACCAACCGGCGATCCCCAGGCCGGTCCTCACGCACCATCACCAGACACTCCGCAACCCCCGGATGCCCGGCGACGACCGCCTCGACCTCCCCCGGTTCCACCCGGAAACCACGGATCTTGACCTGCTCGTCAACCCGGCCGACGAACTCCAGCACACCATCCGCACGCCACACACACCGGTCACCCGACCGGTACAACCGCCCACCCGACCCACCGAACGGATCAGGCACGAACCGCTCCGCCGTCAGACCCGGCCGGCCCACATACCCCCGCGCCACCCCTTCTCCACCGATCAACAACTCCCCCGGCACCCCGACCGGCACCAGACGCAGATCCTCATCCACCACGAAGACCCGCACCCCACCGACCGGCGTCCCGATCGGCACCACCCCGTCCCCACCGGCCCCCGAGCCCACCACGCCCACCACCGCGGTGATCGTCGCCTCCGTCGGACCGTAGACGTTGAGGTGGCGGGCGGCCGGGAAGACCAGCTGGGAGCGGTCGGCGTCCGCACGGGTCATCTGCTCGCCGCCGACGATCACCAGTCCGATGTGGTCGGGGCGCAACTCGGGCGAGGACTCGAGCAGGCCGACCAGGCCCTGCCAGTGCGACGGCGTGAGGTGCAGGACCGTGATGCCGTGGTAGTCGATACGCCGGACCAGATCGGCCGGGGACCACCGGTCCTCGCCCCGCAACACCAGGGTGGCCCCGCAGGCGAGGGTGGTGAACACCTGCTCCAACGAGACGTCGAAGCCCTGCGCCAGGAAATGCAGCACCCGGTCGTCCGGCTTGAAGGCGTAGGTCTCCTGCATGGCCGCGGTGTGCTCGTCCAGCGACCGCTGCGACACCATCACGCCCTTGGGCCGGCCGGTCGAACCGGATGTGAAGACGGTGTAGGCCAGTTGGTCGGGGTGGCCGACCGGTGCGGGATCGGTCACCGGCAGGCTGCCGTCCGCCCACACGTCGTCGAGCCGCACAGCGGGGACGTCTCCGGCCGCGACCATGCCGAGATCGTCGTCCGTGACGACGAGCGACGCCCCGGCTTGGGACAGCATGAACGCCAGCCGGTCGGTGGGCTGCTCGGGGTCGAGCGGAAGGTAGCCGGCCCCGGCCTTGAACGCGGCGAGCATGCCGACGACCAGCTCCGTCGAGCGTCGGACGCAGACGCCGACCACGTCCGCGGGCCGGATCCCGCGCCGGCGCAGATCATGGGCGAGCCGGTTGGCCCGCTCGTTCAGCTCGCGGTAGCTCAGCGAGTCCTCCTCGCACACGACCGCGGTGGCGTCGGGGCGAACCGCCACCTGGCGCTCGAAGCGCCGGTGCGCGAACCCGTCGCCGTCGTGGGAGTGCTCGACCGTGCCCCAGGTCAGCAGCTCCCGGCGGTGCTCCGGCGACAGGACGGAGACCTCGGCGAGCCGGAGCGCCGGGTCTGTCGCCATGGCCCGCAGGCCGGACCGGACGCCCGCGGCGAACTGGGCGATCATCCGCTCGTCGAACAGGTTCTTGGCATAGAGGACGCGTCCGCGGAGCCCGCCTGCGGTCTCCACGAACTCGACGGTCAGGTCGAACGGAGCGATCTCGACCGGGACGTCGTACTCCTCCACTTTCAGTCCGGGCAGGTCCGGGGTGGGCTGGGCCGGGTTCTCCAGGACGCACATGACCTGGAAGACGGGGGTCCGGCTGGGGTCGCGTTCGAGGGACAGGTCCTCGACGAGCTTGTCGAAGGGCAGATCCGCGTGGTCGTACGCGGAAAGCGCGGTTTCCCGGGTCGCTCGCAACAGGTCCGCGAGGGTCATGTCCTTCTCGACGCTCAGCCGGATGACGAGCGTGTTCACGAAGAACCCGAGCAGGTTCTCCAGCTCGCTGCGGTTGCGGCCGGCGGCCGCGGTGCCGAACGCCACATCGCTTCGACCGGTGTAGCCGGCCAGGAGCAGCGCGACGGCGGCCATGAGGACCATGTGCAGGGTGACACCGAACTGCTGGGCGAGCTCCTTCAGGCCGGCGAGGAACGCCGCGTCCAGCTGGAAGTCGTGACTCACACCGCGGGTGGATCGCACCGGCGGCCGGTTCCTGCTGGGCAGCACCTCCGCCGGCTCGTACCCGGCCAACTGGGTGCGCCAGTAGCCGAGTTGGCGCTCCAGCTCCTCGCCGGCCAGCCACTGCTGCTGCCAGGCCGCGTAATCGGCGTACTGGATGGCCGGCTCGGTCATGTCCAGCGGCTGCCCGTCCAGCCGCGCCGTGTACGCCGCGGAAAGCTCGTCGAGCAGCTTCCCCAGCGACCACCAGTCGGTGACGATGTGGTGCTGGGCGATCGTGACGATCCATTCGGCGGGGCCCAGGCGAACCACGAGTACCCGCAACAGCGGCAGCTTGCCGATGTCGAACGGGCGCATCATGAACTCCCGGACGCGCCGCTTGGCCTCCTGTTCCCGGGTGGCCACCTTGCCCAGCCACCGCAGGTCCACCGGCTCCCAGGCCACCTGCGCCTGGTCGGCAACGCGCAGCACCGGGCGGCCCTGCTCCTGGTGGAACGTCGTGCGCAGCACGTCGTGCCGCTCGATCACGGTGTGGATCGCGTCCTTCAGGACGTCCTCGCGAAGTTCCCCGCGGATCCGGAACGAGATGGAGACGTTGTACTGACCGCTCTCCTGCTCGTACTGATCCAGGAACCACAGCCGCTGCTGCGCGTAGGACAGCCGGCCGTCCTCGTTGTGGACATCCGCGACGGCCAGCGTGTTTGCGGCGCTCTCGCTGCCCACCTGCGCGGCGAAGTCCTGCAGCAGCGGCGCCTCGAAGATCGAGGACAGGGGGAGCTCGACATCGAATTCCTGACGGACCTGCGAGATGACTTTGGTGGCAGCGATGGAGTCGCCGCCGAGGGCGAAGAAGTTGTCGTGCAGACCGACCCGGTCCACTCCCAGGACCCGGCTCCACACCTCCGCGACTGTGCGCTCCACCTCACCGA
>NZ_JBSGZO010000134.1:0-18803 GCF_053611045.1 Streptomyces sp. NPDC054841
TCCTTGTAGCGGAGCTACCAGGGCTTTTGGCCAACGCAGCGAGGGTGCGTGCCGGGCGGCGCGACAGGGCAAAGCTTGCCGGGAGGGGCACTAGCTCTTCTTCTCCAGCTGGTTGGCCCAGAGCTTCGGGTCGTCCACGTTGTTCTTGGTCACGAGCGGCGCGGGGAGCTGGTCCTCGTAGCCGCCCGGGATCTTGATGATGGTGGAGTCGTGGTCGGTCGGGCCCTCCTTGAACGTCTTCCCGTCCAGGGCGGCCTTCGCGTAGAAGAGCGCGTACGTGGCGTAGAGGTCGGCGGGCTGGGAGACGGTGGCGTCGATCTTCCCGGCGCGGATTGCGGCCAGCTCCTCCGGGATGCCGTCGTTGGAGATGATGGTGATGTGACCGGGGGCGCCCGGCGCCTTGAGGAGTTCCTTCTGCTCCAGCAGGGCGAGGGTGGGCTGCAGGAAGACGCCGCCGGCCTGCATGTAGATGCCGTTGATGTCGGGGTGGGCGGCGAGCGTCGACTCGAGTTTGGCGGAGGCCACGTCGCCCTTCCAGTCGGTGGCCAGCTCGAAGACCTTGATGCCGGGGAAGTTCTTGTCCATGCAGGACTTGAAGGCCTCGGAGCGCTCCGAGCCGTTGATCGAGAACAGATCGCCCTGGAACTCGACCACCTTGCCCTTGCCCTTGAGCTGCTCGCCGAGGTACTGGCAGGCCTTCTCGCCGTAGGCTCGGTTGTCGGCACGGACCACCATGTAGACGCTGCCCTTGTCGGGGCGGGTGTCGATGGAGACGACCGGGATCTTCTTCTCTTCCAGGATCTGCAGGGTCTCGGCTGTCGCGCCGGTGTCCTGCGGGGCCATGACGACGGCCTTGGCGTCCTGGTCCATGAAGTCCAGGACGTTGGAGACGAGCTTTCCGATGTCGTTCTGTGAGTTGGTCAGCGGGAGCGCGTCGACCTTGCCGTCCTTGACACCCTTCTCGATGTACTGCTGGTACGAGTTCCAGAAGTCGCTGTCATTGCGCGGCAGATCGATGCCCACCTTGCCGGCGCCTGAGCCGCCGCCCTGGTCCCGGTTGCAGCCCGCGAGGGCCGTCACGGCCAGAAGTACGGCGCAGGCCGCGACACTTGTCGTACGCACTCTCATGGTCCTGTCTTTCTACGGTTGTCGGCTCATATGGCGGCTCAGGTGGCGGGGCGCAGGCGCAGGCCCTGCATTCCGCCGTCGACCGCGAGTGCCGTGCCGGTGACGGCGGCCGCGGCGGGACTGGCGAGGTAGACGACGGCGGCCGCGACCTCGGCCGCGGCGACCAGCCGTCCGGCGGGCTGGCGGGCTTCGAGCGCGGCCCGCTCGGCGGCAGGGTTGTCGGCCTGGTCGAGCAGCCGGCCGCCAGGGGGTGCCGGCCGTGCCGGGGTTGACGCCGCGACCGCCGCGCTGAACTCCTCGGCTGCGGTGGTGCGGCGGGCCTGCCAGACGAGCTCTTCCGGACAGCGGTGCGCGGCGAGCGACTCGGGCCGCATCCGGGCGGAGAAGCCCGGGGCGCGCGGCGCGACATAGTGCCCGCCCTCGACGACGGCGGAGTCGGTGAAGTGTTGCCCGGCGCGTACCGCGGCGTGGCCGAGGACGTCGTCGGGGCTGGTGGGCTCCTCGATCCGGTGCGGCTGGTACGGAGCGAGGGCTTCCATCCAGCGCAGGGCATCGGCGACGTCCCAGCGCTGGTTGGCGTCCACGGCGATGCCGGGGTTCATGGCGTCGGATCCGTCGAGTTGTTCCGAGGTGGGGAAGCGGATGTCGTGGACCTCGAACCCTGTGACGGTCTGACTCATGCACGCCCCCGACGGTAAGTACGGCAAGTTCGACAAGTTCGGCGAGTCCGGTGAGTCCGGTGAGTCCGGTGAATACGTCCAGAACATCGGACCAGAACACCGGACCAGGACATCGGACCTCTTGCGGTCATCCGATGTATAGCGCCCGCTGCGACCGTCAGTCCAGGGCCGGGACAGAATTCATCGGTCACAGCTCGGATGAATCTGCGGCTGGAACTGGTATTCCTCTGACCTATGCCCCTGCCGTATGGAAGTTCACCCGGCCGTGCAAGGGGCTGCGGGCGGGCGCCCGCGAAGCCGTAAGGTTGGGGCGTACGAAAGGGAACGTCGGAAGGAGGCCTGGGTGATCGAGCTCGAGGGGGTTCCCGAGCTGATCGACCCGGTCATGGTGGCCGCGTTCGAGGGCTGGAACGACGCGGGTGACGCCGCCTCCACCGCTGTCGCGCATCTGGACCGGGAATGGAAGGGCGAGGTGTTCGCGGCGCTCGACGCCGAGGACTACTACGACTTCCAGGTCAACCGGCCCACGGTTTGGCTGGACGGCGGGGTACGGAAGATCACCTGGCCCACGACCCGGCTCTCCGTGGTCCGGGTCGGTGGCGAGAAGCCTCGCGACCTGGTGCTGGTCCGCGGGATCGAGCCGTCCATGCGCTGGCGCTCGTTCTGCAACGAGCTGCTCGGCTTCGCCCATGAGCTGGGCGTCGAGATGGTGGTGATCCTGGGCGCGCTGCTCGGCGACACCCCGCACACCCGCCCGGTGCCCGTCAGCGGTGTCACCTCGGATCCGGACCTGGCGCGGACCATGGACCTGGAGGAGACCCGTTACGAGGGCCCCACGGGCATCGTCGGCATCCTCCAGGAGGCGTGCACGCACGCCGGGGTGCCGGCCGTGTCGCTGTGGGCCGCGGTGCCGCACTATGTGTCACAACCGCCCAATCCGAAGGCGACGCTGGCGCTGCTGAACCGGCTGGAGGACCTCATCGACCTCCGTATCCCGCTGGGCGAGCTGCCCGAGGACGCGCGGGCCTGGCAGCTCGGGGTGGACCAACTGGCCTCCGAGGACAGCGAAGTGGCGGAGTACGTGCAGACACTGGAGGAGGCGCGGGACACCGCGGAACTTCCCGAGGCGTCCGGCGAGGCCATCGCCCGCGAGTTCGAGCGGTATCTGCGGCGGCGGGACGGAGGACCCGGCCAGGCGCCGGGCGGTCATGCCACGGAGAGCGGGGACGGCTCGTACCTGCGGGACACCTCCAGCGGGCGGACGCGGCCGCCGAAGCCACCGAGGGCGGAGCCGGAGCCGGGGCCCGAGGACGACTCGGACTCCACGGACACGTCCGAGGAGTGAGCGGGACGACGAGCGGGGCGGTGCCGCACCGGCACCACCCCGCTTCGCCGTTCACGCGCTCACACCTGGTCGACCGCCACCACGTCGTACTCGACGCCGGGCGCCGGCTCCACGTCGAAGCGGGCGTTCGGCAGATAGATCCGGTCACCAAAGGCCGCGGCCGTCGTCGGGATCCGGAAGCGCTCCGGGTCGGCGATCCGGGCGATCGCCCTGCCCCTGGTGCCCGACTCGTTCAGCCGGACCACATCGATCTGGTTCAGTTGCTGCTGCACGATGTACAGGACCCTGCCGAGCAGCAGAATGCCGTCCCCGAACGGGATCTTGAGGCCACCGAGGTCGACCTTGCGGGCGACGGCCGTGTGCGGGTCGACGCGCATCAGCGAGCCGCCGTCCACCACGGTGTTCACCACCAGCAGAGCGCACCCGTCGGGCGTCCGCTCGATGCCGTTGGCCGTGAAGTCCGGGCCCTGCGCCCAGTCGCCGCTCAGCGGTACGGTCGCCACCTCGCGGGCCGGTTCGCCGTGCCGGTCCAACGACAGCCGGTAGAGCTGAGGTTGGAAGGAGTCCGTGAACCAGGCCGCGCCCGGGGTGAGGATGACGTCGTTCACCATGGTGCTGGGCGCGCCGACGGTGAAGTTCCTGACGAGCTCCCCGGTGTGGGCGTCGGCGACCCTGATCTCGCGGCTGTAGCCGCCGGAGAGGAACAGCCGCCGCTCCTGCCGGTCGATCTTCAGCCCGACGGTCATGTGTCCGGCACCGAGCCCCTTGCTGATGACCCGGCCGCGGCCGGTGGCCAGGCTCGCCCGGTACACATCGCCGTTGACGAGGGAGCCGAAGTAGGCGTACGGGGTGCGTCCGATGGTGATGCCCTCGGGTGCGAACCCGCTCGGCAGGGGGAAGCCTGTGGGCCAGAGTTCACCGCCGGCGGCGGATCCGTCGGCCGCGTGAGCCGGCCCGGCCAATGGTTGCAGGAGCGCGGCCGTGCCGAGCGCGGCGGCCGCTCCGAGAAGCTTTCTGCGTGCGAAGGAACGTTCCACTGTGCGTCCTTCCGACAAATGATCGACAGATGCTGATACCTCACCACACACCGGGCACCCTCGCACCGCGAATCATGAAGCGGAGGAGAGGGTGCCGGACGGGCACGGGCCCGCCCGGCACCGGATGGTGACGAACCGTCAGTCGTCGTACGGGCTGTCAGCCGGCGTACGGGCCGTGCAGGCCGCCGTACGAACGGTCAGCCTGCGTACAGGCCGTCAGCCGCAGCGGAATCGGGCGGCCGCCCAGTCCGCGTGGTCACCGCTCTTGGAGCCGTTGGTGTCGGTGACCTTGAGATGGACGTGCCGCGCCCCCGTCACATCGACCTCGGCCGGTACGGTCGCGGACGCGCCGCTCAGCTTGGGCGAGGTCCACAGCACCTTGCCGTCCGCCTCGACCGAGAAGGCCACTTCGCCGTAGCCGTTGATCTCGTCGTCGATGCCCACGTCGGCGGTGAACGCGGTGCAGCGGCCGCCGAGGTAGACCTCGATGTCGGAGTCGGCGTGTGCCCCGATCCCCTTCTCGTAGGTCTGTCCGGCGAGGGTGAGCGGATGTCCGTCGCTCGCACCTGATTCGCCGTTGCTGCGGTCCCGTTCGGGCGGACCCCATCCGTTGGTGGACTTCAGCCAGACCAGATCGCTCGCCCAGACGTCGCCGGCCGGTGGCTCCGGCATCACTCCGGCCGCGAACCGCTGGACGGCGGTACGGGATTCACCGGCGGACCGGTAGCGGGCGGTGGCCGTCAGCGTCGCCTCGCCGGGCTTGACGTCCTTGGCGGGGGTGACCGCGACCTCGACGCGCTTCGTGCTCCCCGCGGGGATACGTTCCACGGTCGCCGCGGGCGTCACCTGCCAGCCCGCCGGGGCGTCCAGCGAGACGGACACCCCGGTCGCGTCGCGGCTGCCCGCCGTGACGTCGACCGCGACCGTGCCCGGCGTACCGGCGCCCAGTTCCTGTCCCCCCGGCGCGGCGACGACGGCCGCGGCTCCCGGGACGGCGCCGCCGACCGCCGCCGTGTTCTTGAGCTCCAGCTCGAAGCCACGGTCGGTGCGCAGGGCGGCGGTCTTGACCTTGACCACACCGCCACGGTCGTCCCGGTCGTACCACCAGCCGTGGCTCGCCGCCTCGTACGCCGCCTCGGAGGAGAGCCGGGGCAGCGTGCGGCCGTCGAGTTCCACGGCGCTCGGTGCGTCACCGGTGTGCAAGGTGAAATGGTACGGCCGCGCCGTCTGCTTGCCCGTGAAGGAGCCCTTGCTCGGGCCGATCCGCACGCTCACGTCGCCCGCGCCGCGGCGTGGGGCCTCGACGTCGGCGCGCTGGGTGGCGTACTTGCCGGCCTGGTGTGCGCGCGTCACTCCGTCGTCCTCGTAGAGAGTGAAGGACGACGTGCCCTGCGGGTAGATGTCCCAGGCCAGCGGGGAGTCCGCGGTGCGGTCGGCGTACGAGCGGATGCCGCCGGGCCACATGGGGACGGTGGCGCCGGCGCGGACGAACAGCGGGAGCGTGTCGAGCGGGGCACTGTAGTTGTCGACGGTGACCGGGCCTTCGTAGGTCCGTCCGCTCCAGTAGTCGACCCAGGTTCCCTTGGGCAGATAGATGCCGTCGCGCTGCACGGCGTCCTGGTAGACGGGTGCGACGAGGAAATCCTTGCCGCTGAGGAACTCGTACTTCGCGGCGTCCGTCGCCGCCTTGGGATCGTCCGGGTACTCCAGCACGAGCGGACGGGCGAGGCCGACACCGGTCTTCGTCGCCTCATGGGCGTGCGAGTAGATGTACGGCAGCAGGGACTCGTGGAGCTTGAGGTAGTCGCGGTTGACCGACGTGTAGGGCTCGCCGTAGCGGAAGGGCTGCTTGTCGCTGGCGGCCCAGCCGTCCATGGTCATCGTGACCGGGAGGAACATCTTCCACTGCAGATCGCGGGTGTACGTCTTGGGGCTGCCGCCGAAGATGCCGTCCACGTCGCCCGTCGTGTACGCGAGGCCGGACATGGACGCGCCCGCGTAGGTCGGGATCTGCCAGCGGATGTACTCCCAGGTGCCGGACTGGTCGCCGGACCACTGGACGCCGCAGCGCTGGGCTCCGGACCAGCTTTCGGGCGCCCAGGTGAAGCCGCGGGCGTCACTGTTCGCCTCGATGCCGGCGTGGGCGTCCTTGCAGCCGTCGAGGGCGAACTTGTAGCCCGCGCCGACCCAGGCGACGTCGAGCTTGGCGACGCGCTGGCCGGCCTTCACCTGGTCGGCGAGCTTGCCGAGGCCGTCCTCGGTCCACAGGCCGAGCTGCATCTTGCGCTTTTGGAGGCCCTGGGCGGTCTCGGCGAGGTTCTCGTAGCCGCAGCCGTAGCCGTCGTTGACGAGCATCCAGCCGTTGGGCATGTCGTGCTCGACGTAGCCGTCGGCGACCTTGAGTGCGTCCAGGGTGTGCCGTTCACCGCGGTTGGCGTTGTGGAGATAGCAGTCGGCGTCGCCGATCTCCAGGCCGTAGACGGGCGGCATGAAGGGCTTGCCGGTGAGCTGGGTGTACTGCCCGATGACGTCCTTGGCGCTCGGCCCGGCGAAGTAGTAGGCGTCGAAGCGCTGTTCCTTCGCGGTGGTGGTCACCGGCTCGCCGAAGACATACGTGTTGGGCGCGTAGGTGTTGCGGTAGACGCCGTAGCCGGCCGAGGAGAGGTAGAACGGGACGGAGTTGGGGTGACCGCCGTCGTTCCAGTTGTAGTCGACGCCGACCTCGACGGTCTTGCCGCGGTGGGAGGTGTTGCCGCGGCCGTTCTGCATGCCGGCGCCGTAGTACTGCTCGTCGGCGCCACGGGCGAGGCTCTGGGTGGTGGTCGTGCCGGTCCAGGTCAGGCCCTTGGTCTCGGCCCAGAGCTGGGTGCCGTCGGCGCGGTGGAGCGCGAAGCGCAGCGGTGACTTGTAGGCGCGCAATGTCACCTTTGACGTACTGAGTTCGTAGCGGTCGCCGCGGTCCGTCCAGCGGGTCGCGGGCGGTTTGCCCTGCGGCAGGACGATGTCGGTGCCGGTGGGGTCGGTGAACCTGCCGTCCGGGGCGAGTTCGAGGCGGAAGGTCTCCGCGGAGACGAAGCTGACGCGGGCCTCGGCCTGCCCAGCGGTCAGTCGGTAGACGAGTCCTTCGGCGGTGAAGCCGGTGACGTCCCCGACGGTGGTGGGAGCCGGGTCGGCCTGGGCGCTTCCCGGTCCCGCGAACACCGTGAGGAGACCGAGCAGGGCTCCGGCCACCGCCGCTCTGATGCGCATTGGTGATTGCATAGGGCCTACTTAGCGCAGAAACGAGCATGTGACCATGGACAAAACAGACCCGCCCCCGGACTCGGGTCGAGTCCGGGGGCGGGTTTCGGAATGGGACGGGACTACAGGGCGACGCCCAACAGGGCGTCCACGGCACGCGACACCAGACCGGGTGCGCTCTCGTCCGTGCCGCCTTCGGCCTGCTGGCGCTCGGTCCAGCGGTCGACGGCGGCCAGCGCGGCGGGGGCGTCCAGGTCGTTCGCCAGGGCGTCGCGGATCTCCTCGACGAGCGCGTCGGCGGACGGCCCGTCAGGACGGGACACGGCGGCGCGCCAGCGGCCGAGGCGGGCCACTGCGTCCTGCAGGACCTGGTCGGTCCACTCCCAGTCGGCGCGGTAGTGGTGCGAGAGCAGCGCCAGCCGGATGGCGGCCGGGTCGACGCCCTCGCGGCGCAGCGTGGAGACGAAGACCAGGTTGCCCTTGGACTTGGACATCTTCTCGCCGTGCAGGGCGACCATCCCGGCGTGCACATAGGCCTTGGCGAACGGGTACTCGCCGGTGAGGGCCTGGGCGTGCGAGGCGCCCATCTCGTGGTGCGGGAAGGCGAGATCGGAGCCGCCGCCCTGGACATCGAAGCCCATGCCGAGGTGGTCGAGGGCGATGGCCACGCACTCGATGTGCCAGCCGGGCCGGCCGGGGCCGAGGGTGCCGCCGTCCCAGCTCGGCTCGCCCGGGCGGGCGGCCATCCAGAGCATGGGGTCGAGCGGGTTCTTCTTTCCGGGGCGGTCGGGGTCGCCGCCCCGCTCGGCGGAGAGGGCGCGCATCAGGTCGGCGTCGTAGTGCGACACCTGGCCGAAGTACGGGTCGGCCTCCACGGAGAAGTACACGTCCCCGTCGAGCTCGTACGCGGCGCCGGCGTCGCGCAGCCGCTCGACGAGCGGAACGATTCCCGGTATGGCCTCGACGGCGCCGATGTAGTGCTGCGGGGGAAGCATCCGCAGGGCGGTCATGTCCTCGCGGAAAAGGGTGGTCTCGCGCTCCGCGAGTTCGGTCCAGTCCTGTCCGTCGCGGATGGCACGCTCCAGGAGCGGATCATCCACGTCGGTGACGTTCTGGACGTAGTGAACCTGCCGCTTGGTGTCGAGCCACACGCGCTGCACGAGGTCGAACGCGTTGTAGGTCGCCGCGTGACCCAGGTGGGTCGCGTCGTACGGGGTGATGCCGCAGACGTAGATACGGGCGACGGGACCGGGGTCGAGGGTGACGAGGCCGCCGGTCGCGGTGTCGTGGATCCGGAGGTCGCGGCCCGTGCCGGGCAGGGCGGGGACCTCAGAAGCGGGCCAGGCATGCATGTCATGAGCGTAACCGGATGCGCGTTCCGGATACGAACCGGATGGCTCCTCTTGGCTGGTTCGGCCCTCTTGCACCTATGACCGGGGTGGGGGTATGGCGCCCTGTGGCGGCGCTCCTGGGGTGCCTACACCGGGGGCCACGGGATCGCGGGCCAGCTGCCCGAGGGCTCCGGATGGTGGGACGTCTCACGCAGTGCCGCGATCCGGGAGCGGACGGCGTCCACCTCTGCCGGAGTGAGGAGTGCCGCGAGGCGTGCGGCCAGGGGGCCGTCCTCGGCGAGGGACGCGGCGAGGATCCCGAGGACCTCGACGGCCTCGGGGAGCAGCGGCTCACCCGCCCATCCCCACAGCAGCGTCCGGAGCTTGTCGTCCACGTTGAACGTCACCCCGTGGTCGATCGCGTAGAGACGCCCGTCCGCCGTCGGCAGCAGGTGCCCGCCCTTGCGGTCACCGTTGTTGATCACCGCGTCCAGGACGGCCAGTCTCCGCAGCCGTGGGTCGTCGGCGTGCACGAGGAGCGCCGTCCGCCCCTCCCCGACCTCCGCCAGGGCGACCGCCTTCCAGCCGTTCCCCGGCTCGTCGTCCTCCACCAGTGCCAGCAGGGAGGGTGCCGAAGGGTCCGCTTCGATCCAGAGCTGGACCATGCCCTCGCCGTAGGGCCCGTCCCGCAGCACGGTCGGAGGCACCAGCCCCCATCCGGTCGCCTCGGACAGCTCGTACGCCGCCACCTCCCGCTGCGCCAGCGTTCCGTCGGGGAAGTCCCACAGCGGCCGCTCCCCCGCGATCGGCTTGTACACGCAGTGCGCTTCCTCGCCGTCGTACGCGACGGAGCAGTACAGAACCGCGTTCGACGCCTCGCGGACCCGGCCGCGAACGGTCAGCTCACCGTTGGTGAGCAGGTCGAGCGCCGGGTCGAGCGCGGTCACGCTCCGCGGCGGTATCCGTTCTGGCGCGGGCATACATGTCCCTCCGGGTCGAGCGGCAGGCTGCACAGGGGGCACGGCGGCCGCCCCGCGTTCACGACGTCCAGGGCACGCTTGGCGAAGGCCCTCGCCTGCGCGCCGGTCAGCCGGACGCGCAGCATCGGCGGACCGTTCTCCTCGTCCTGCAGCAGCCGTTCCTCAGCCTCCGCGAGGTCCTCCTCGGAGTCCGCGTCCAGCTCGACGAGCGCCTGCGCCTCGACGATCATGCGCTGTTCCTCGCCGTCCCAGGCCAGCGCCATCGTGCCGACCCGGAACTCCTCCTCCACCGGCACGTCGAGCGGCGCGGTGTCGGCGATGTCCGCGGGCGCCATGGCAGGCACCGGGGCGTTGCCCCCGGTGCGCCGCACGACCTCGTCGAGCAGTTCATCGATCCGCTCGGCGAGCGCGGCCACCTGGGTCTTCTCCAGGGCCACGCTGGTCACCCGCCCCCCTGCGGAAGCCTGCAGGAAGAACGTACGGCGTCCAGGCAGCCCGACCGTACCGGCCACGAACCGCTCCGGTGGGTCGTAGAGGTACACCTGACGGGACACGTCCTGTCTCCCTTGGATCAGTGGTGGGGTCGTTTCGGCCCGTCCACCCTACTGCGCGGATCGATCACGGTGCGCCCGCGCCGCCGCCGACCACCGCGGACCCGTCCTTGCCGTTCTCCCGCGACTTGAACGCGCCGAGGTCGCCGGTGTCTCCCAGCCGCAGCAGGAAGGGGCGGAGCCGGGTGTAGCGGATCGCCGTCACGGAACACGGCTCGACGTGGAGCCGCTGGAAGAGGTCGAGGTGCATGCCCAGGGCGTCGGCCACCACCGACTTGATGATGTCGCCGTGCGAGCACATCAGATACACGGCGTCCTCGCCGTGCTCCTGCTCGATGCGCGCGTTCCAGTCCCGTACGGCCTCGACGGCCCGCGTCTGCATGGCGCGCATCGACTCGCCGCCGGGGAACGCCGCGGCGGAGGGGTGCTGCTGCACGATCTTCATCAGCGGTTCGTCGGCGAGTTCGGCGAGCTTGCGGCCGGACCAGTCGCCGTAGTGGCACTCGCCGATCCGTTCGTCGGTGTGCAGCGGCAGTTCCGGCCGTGCGTCGAGCAGCGGCCGCAGGGTCTCTTGGCAGCGCTCCAGGGGGCTGGTGACGGCCGCGGCGAGCTGCACGTCCGCGAGCCGTCCGGGCAGCGCGGCGGCCTGCGCGGCGCCGCGGTCGTCGAGGACGACGCCGGGCGTCCAGCCCGCGAGCACCCCCGCGGTGTTGGCGGTGGACCGTCCGTGGCGTACGAGGATCAACGTGGCCATGGCGGCCAGCCTAGGCCCTGTCCGGGCGACCGCATACGCCGAGGCATCTCCCTGCCGTGGGGATGCGGGCGGACGGCGGGCGCGGAAGAATGCGCCCGTGATCGTCGACTACGCCATCTACCGGGAGGGCCGCCGCACCAAGGGTCCCGACGACTTCTCCGACGCGCTCGCCGAGGCCCGCGCGACCGGGGACGCCTTCCTGTGGATCGGGCTGTACGAACCGACCCAGGACGAGTTCGACCTCGTCAGCAGCGAGTTCGGGCTGCACCCGCTGGCGGTCGAGGACGCGCTCACGGCCCATCAGCGGCCCAAGCTCGAGGTGTACGACGACTCCCTGTTCATAGTCCTCAAACCGGTGGCGTACGAGGCGAAGAGCGACACCGTCTCCGCCGACGAGGTGATGGTCTTCATCGGTGACTCGTTCGTGGTGACGGTCCGGCACGGGGAAAGCGCGCCACTGCATGCGGTGCGGGTGCGGCTGGAGGCCGATCCGAACGTGCTCAAGCACGGCCCGACGGCGGTCCTGTACGCCGTCGCCGACGCCATCGTCGACCACTACATCGACGTCGCCGGCGAGCTCCAGCTGGATCTGGAGGGGATGGAGGCGGAGGTCTTCGCGCCCATGAGAGGGGACACCCGGAACACTGCCGCCAAGATCTACAACTTCAAGCGGCAGGTGCTGGAGTTCCGCCGGGCCACCGTGCCTCTGGCGTTGCCGATGGCCCGGCTCGCGGGGGCGGCCGTGCCCTTCGTGCATGAGCACTCGCAGCCGTTCTTCCGGGACGTCAACGACCATCTGACACGCGTCAACGAACAGGTGGAGGGCCTCGACAGGCTGCTCTCGGACATCCTGTCCGCGCATCTCGCGCAGATGGGCGTGCAGCAGAACGACGACGTACGGAAGATCTCCGCGTGGGCGGCCATGATCGCCGTCCCCACCATGGTCGCCGGGATCTACGGCATGAACTTCGACCACATGCCCGAGCTGCACTGGGGGTGGGCGTACCCGGCGCTGATCCTGGGCATGGCCGCGGTGGTGATCGGGCTGCACCGGCTGTTCAAGCGCCGCGGCTGGCTGTGATCCGGGCTTGCGGTACCCCGGACGATGTGCCGTGCCTCAGACGACGGTGGCCGTGGTCGCCGGACCTCCCCCTGCCTCCGGCGGGGGGACCCCCAGGGCGTCGCGCCGCTCGGGCATCGTCAGAGTGACCATGCGCCGCCAGCCGCCGGCGCGCTCGTACGCGTACATGGCGTGGATACCGGCGGCAAGCGCGGCGGACTTGGGCCTGGGCCACTTGAGCAGCCCGGCCATGTGGGACATGACGGCGAGGCTGACGTCCCGGTAGATCGCGATCTCGGTGAGGGCACACTCGCGCAGGGTGCTCTGGATGGCACGGCCGTGGCCGGCGTAGGCGAGGCGGAGCAACTCCTCGTGGCAGTACGCCAGGTGGTTGTCCTCGTCGTGACAGATCTGCTTGATGGCCTTGCCGACCTCGGGGTGCTCGCCGAAGTACTTCACCAGCATGTCCATCTGGTCGGCGGCGCGCTGCTCGGTGACCCGGCTGTGCGAGAGGTAGACGACGATGTCGTGCTCGGTGAGCGGCACGTCGCGGCGCAGCTTGTCGTGAGCGAGGCCGATGCCCCGGCGCTCCAGCAGCATCGTGTAGTCGGTCTCGGGCGGGACCTCGACCGGGTCGAGGCCCCGCTTCTTCAGCAGCCCGTTGAAGAGGCGGCCGTGCTTGTCCTCGTCGGCGGCGTGCCGGGTGATCTTCGGGGCGAGGTCCCGCATGGTGTCGGGGACGAGCGCGGCGATCCGGCCGTTCTCCCAGCCGCCCTGGGTCTCGCCGCTGGCCGCGATCGAACAGAAGAGCTGGTAGGAATCGTCGTTCTCGAGGATTTCCTGGAAAAGGCTCCGGGCCGAGAGCATCACTGCCACCTCCGTCAGGTGTCCGCAAAGAACGAGTCAAATGCGGACAGGACGGACCGGCAACAGCAGCGCCGGACGACTCGGCCGAATGAGAGCGCCGGGGGCGGGCGGCGGGGGGTGCGGCAGGGCGCGCGGGGAGCGTTACCGAGGGGGCTGTGGCGCGTTATCAGCGTGACGGCCGTGGCGGGGATGACCCCGAGCCCCCACCACGGCCGCAGATGTTTCTCAGGCGAGGCCGGAGCGCTCCAGGGCGTCCGTGCCGGCCCGCAGGGCGGCGAGCCGCTCGTCGAGGGTGAAGCCCGCAGGGGCCAGGGTCAGGGTGGTCACGCCGGCCGCGGCGTACGCCTGCATCCGCTCGGCGATCCGGTCGACGGAGCCGAGCAGGGTGGTCGAGTCGATCAGCTCGTGCGGTACGGCGGCGGCGGCGCCGTCCTTGTCGCCGGAGAGGTACTTGTCCTGGATCTCCGCGGCTTCCTTCTCGTAGCCCATGCGCTGGGCGAGCTGGTTGTAGAAGTTCTGCTTGCGGCTGCCCATGCCGCCGACGTACAGCGCGGTGTACGGCCGGAACATGTCGGCCAGGGCCTTGACGTCGTCGCCGACGGCGAGCGGCACGGTGGGGCAGACGTCGAAGCCGTCCATGGTCTTCCCGGCCTTCTCGCGGCCCGCGCGGATGTGACGGATCGCGGTGTCCTCCAGGTGGTCGGCGGAGGGGAAGATCAGCAGCGCGCCGTCGGCGATCTCGCCGGTCTGCTCCAGGTTCTTGGGGCCGATGGCGGCGATGTACAGCGGGATGTGCTCGCGCTGCGGGTGGACGGTGAGCTTGATCGGCTTGCCCGGGCCACCGGGCAGCGGAAGGGTCCAGTGCTCGCCCTCGTACGAGAGGCGCTCGCGGGTCATCGCCTTGCGGACGATCTCGACGTACTCGCGGGTGCGGGAGAGGGGCTTGTCGAACTTGACGCCGTACCAGCCCTCGGAGACCTGCGGGCCCGAGACGCCGAGGCCGAGGCGGAAGCGGCCGCCGGAGAGCGAGTCGAGGGTGGCGGCGGTCATCGCCGTCATCGCGGGCTGGCGGGCGGGGATCTGGAGGATGGCGGAGCCGACGTCGATGCTCTCGGTCTGCGCGGCGACCCAGGCGAGCACGGTCGGGGCGTCGGAGCCGTACGCCTCGGCGGCCCAGCAGACGTCGTAGCCGAGGCGGTCCGCCTCCTGCGCGACGGCGAGGTTGTCGCCGTCCATCCCCGCGCCCCAGTAGCCGAGGTTGATGCCGAGCCGCATACCGCTCCCCTTACCGATGAGTAACGTCCCTTGGCGGGGACTCTAGCGCGGGCGGCCGGGATCCGTCAGCGCCGGCTCGGGGGCGAGTTGTCCACAGGGTCGCTCCGGGTGGGGCTGTGGCCAGTAATCTCGCGGCCATGGAGCAGAGGCATCTCGGCCGTACCGGCCTGCGTGTGTCCCGGATCGGGCTCGGCACCCTGACGTGGGGGCGCGACACCGACGAGCACGACGCCGCCGACCAGTTGAAGGCCTTCTGGGAGGCGGGCGGCACGCTGGTCGACACGGCGGATGTGTACGGCGGCGGGGATGCCGAGTATCTGCTGGGGCAGCTGGTGGAGCGACTGGTGCCGCGGCGCGATCTGGTCATCGCCACGAAGTCGGGCAGCGTGCTCGACCCGGACCGCCGGTTCGACGGCTCGCGAGGTCATCTGCTGGCGGCGCTGGACGCGTCGCTCGAGCGGCTCGGCACGGACCATGTGGACCTCTGGCAGGTCCACGGCTTCGATCCGCACACCCCGCTGGAGGAAACCCTCCAGGCGCTGGACGTCGCGGTGAGCAGCGGCCGGGCGCGCTATGCCGGTGTGGCGGACTTCTGCGGCTGGCAGCTCGCGAAGGCGTCGACCTGGCAGCTCGCGGCCCCGGGCATACGGACCCGGCTGGCCAGCACGCAGATGGAGTACTCACTGCTGCAGCGCGGTGTCGAGCGCGAGGTGCTGCCCGCGGCGCTGGACCTCGGCGTGGGCCTGCTGCCGTCGTCTCCGCTGGGCCGTGGCGTGCTCACCGGCAAGTACCGGCACGGGACGCCGGCGGACTCGCGCGGGGCTTCGGAGCAGCTGGCGGCGTTCGTGGAGCCGTATCTGGACGAGGCGGCGGGCCGGATCGTGGACGCGGTGGCGACGGCCGCGGACGGACTCGCGACCACGCCGCTGGAGGTGGCGCTCGCATGGGTCCGGGACCGTCCCGGCGTGGTGGCCCCGATCGTCGGCGCGCGCAACGCGCAGCAGCTCACGGCCGCATTGTCAGTGGAGAGCCTTAGTCTTCCTGACGAGATCTGCCAGGCGCTCGACGATGTGTCGGCGCCCGTGCACCGCTATCCCGATCAGGACTGGAGCACGCTGTGACTGCGCTTCCCGGGGCGACCCCCGGATCCCCGGCCGACGACTCCGCAGCCGAGGCCCCCGAGGGCGTCGCCTCCGACGCACCCGCCCAGGCGGACCCGGGCCCCGCGACGGGCGGTCCCGATCCGGCCGACGGTGCGGGGGACGCGCGGACGGACGGGGAGACCGGCGGCGCGGACGGCGCATCGGTCGAGCCGGCGGAGTCGGGCATGGGGGCCGGCGAGAACGGTGGGGCCGACGAGGACAACACGGCGGACGAGGACGGCACGGCGGACGAGGACGGCACGGCGGACGCGGCAGGCCAGGCGGGCGAGGGCGCCGAGGTGTCCGAGGCGGCGGCCGAGGTTGCCGCGCAGCGGGAGCTGAGGGCGCGCATCGAGCAGCGGAAGGCCGAGAAGGGCGGGCCGATCGCGGCCGGCGGGAAGCTGAGCGGGACGGCCGCCGATCTACTGGCCGCGGTACGGGCCGTGGAGAGCGGGGAGAAGCCGGGGGCCGCGTTCTTCGACGCGCCGACCGCGCCCCGGCGGCCTGCGCCGTCTTCCGTGCCCGCGCCGCCCCGGCCGAGCGTGCCGGAGCCGGAGCGCGGCCCGCAGCAGGCCGACCCGCAGGCCGTGGCGGCCGTGCTGGAGGTGCTGGTGACGGGCGGGGCGCCCGAGGGGCTCGCGACGCGGGTCGCCGGGGTGCTCGGTGAGCAGGCCGCGGAGGCGCTGCGCGAGGACCCATGGCGGCTGCTGGCCGTGCCCGGGGTGCGGCCGGAGCAGGCCGACGGATTCGCCCGGGCACTGCTCGGCGCGGAGTGCGGGCCGGGTGACGCGCGGCGGGCGGCGGCGCTGGTGACCTGGCTGCTGGAGCGCGCCGCGCTCCAGGGGCACACGGCGCTGGAGTCCTCGTCCGTACGCGCCGCGCTCGCCGAGCGTTCCGTGCCCGACCCGGACGAGGCGCTGGAGCACGCCATCGGTGAGGGAGCCGTGCTGGTCTTCCAGGACGGTGCGGAGGACCGCGAGCAGGGTGAGGAGACGGCGGAGGGCGAGGAGGGCGAGGAGGGCGAGGAGGCCGCCGAGGAGCAGCGGTCCGTGCCCGTGCTGCTGGGCCTCGACCGGTATGCGCTCGCCGAGGAGAGCCTCGCGGACGGACTGGCCCGGCTGGTCAAGACGGTCCAGGAGACGTCCTTCGAGGACGCGGCGGACAAGGCCGGCTCCCCGTCGGCCGCGGAACTGATCCGTGCCGCCGCCGCGCACGGGCTCGTGGTGCACACGGGCGGCGAGGCGGCGCGTGCCGAACCGGCTGCCCTGGTCGAGACGGCCCGCGCCCTCGGGCTGCGCGCGGTGGCCGCGGCCCACAGTGAGAACGGCCGGCGCAGGCTGGGCGCCGGCGCGGTCACCGTGCAGGGGCTCCTCTCGGGTGCGCAGGGCCCGGGCAGGGACGAGGACGGCATGCTCGCCCTCGATCTGCTCGCCGTCCTCGACGCACCGCAGCTGGACGTCGAGACCGCGGCGATGCTCGTGGAGTCGCTCCCGGACGGCTGTCGGCTGGTGCTGAGCGGTGACCCCGGTGTGCTGTGGTCGGCAGGTGCGGGCCGGGTGTTCGCCGATGTGGTGGCCGCCCGTGTGTGCCCGCACATCGCGTCCCGCACACCGGACCCGGGCCCGCTGGGGGAGCTGGTCTCCGGCATCGGCATCGGTGAGCTGACGCAGGTGGACGCGCCGGGCAAGGAGGTCGTCATCGTTCCCGTGCGGGACGCGGGCGAGGCGGTGCACCGGACGGTCCAGCTGGTCGCGGACTCGGTGCCCCGCGCGATCGGGGTGCCGGCCTCGGAGACCCAGGTGATCACGGTCGGCCATGGCGGCGCCGCGGGCACCCGCGCGCTCAACGCCGCACTGAAGCAGCGGCTCAACCCCGGTCCCGGCCGCTTCGGTGGCTTCGACCCGGGCGACCGGGTCGCCCACGTCCCGGCGCCGGGCCGCACTCTGCACGGCACGGTGGTCTCGGCCGACGCGGAGGGCCTGCGGCTCGACTGCGAGGGCACGCCCGTCGTCGTACCGAAGGAGCGGGTCGAGTCGGCGGTACGGCACGGCTGGGCGCTCACGGCGCACCAGGCGGCGGGGATGCGCTGGGCCGCTGCGGTCGTGGTCCTGCCCGGTGACGCTGCGCAGAGCCTGAGCCGCCCCTGGGTCTACACCGCGTTCAGCCGCGGCGAGCGCCATCTGTCCGTGGTCCACGGCGTGGACCAGGCACTTCCGCGCGCGGTCGCGGAGGTCCCGGCTCCGGCGCGTACGACCCGGCTGCGGGTCCTGCTCGAAGGGCTCCTCACGCCCCGGACCGAGTGAACCCTTGGCCGGGGGTTCTCGGCGGCGAAAGCGTGCCGTTCCCCGGCCCGGGCAGGCGCCCGGAGGTCCGTCCGCAATCGCCGGACGGGCCCGGTACGCGCGCCGCCCACCGTCGAGAAGGGTCGGGCTCCGGGCGGTGAGGGGCGGCCCCTGGCCCACGAGGTCGGGGGCGTAAGCCCCCGACGTTTCACCTGTCAGCGGTGTCCAGGTCGTCCCGGTCCACGTCCCCCTCGTCCGCCTCCTCGTCGAAGACCGAGCTGACGTCGAAGCGGCAGACGACGCGCTCCGGATCGGCCTGGTCGAACGGGGTGCTCAGCCACTCGCCCGGCTCGGGAAGCTCCTCTGCCGCGGACACCCACAGCGTCGAGTCGCCCTCCTCCAGACCGAACTCCTTGTGCCGGGAGGCGATTTCGTCCGGTTCGAACTCACCGAAGAGCACGCCGAGCGCGGCGTGCACGCTCGTGCCGACCACCGCCGCATGCGCCTCGTCCGCGATCTCGTCGCGGTCGATATCGGCGATGCGCTGCGCCTGGGCGAGCAGCCGGTGCGGCTCCACCACGGCGTAGTCGCGGCGGATGAGGACGCTCAGCGCGTTCGGCTCGTCGGGGCCCGCGTAGGGCGGCAGGGAGTCGTCCGCTCCGGGGATCTCGAAGGGGGTTACTTCGTCGTAGCGGTCGTAGAGCCGCTCGTCGTACGCCTCGGCCGCGGCGGCAAGCGCATTGAACGCCGCGAACACCGCCGGGTCGTCCTCTCCCGTGCGGCTTTCGACCGCTTCGAGGTGACGGTCCAGCGCGGCTTTGACCGCCTCGGCGGCGGCGCGAACCTCGGCAGCCGTGGGCTGCGCAGGAGCGGAAGCATCAGACATAGTGCAGACGCTATCCGTACTGGGCCTCTGCCCGCACAATAGATGCGATGCCGGAATACGAATTTGTCGACGTGTACGTGCCTCGCGGGGTCTCCCGCAAGGAGGCCACCCGTCTGCTGACCGACCATGCCGAATACGGACACTGGGAGTTGGACCGACTGACTCTGCGCCGGGACGGCAGCCGCAGGGTGCGGTTGCGCCGTCGCATCATCCGTCAGGTACGCGCCACGTGGTGAGTCCCTGGA
>NZ_JBSGZO010000135.1:0-18630 GCF_053611045.1 Streptomyces sp. NPDC054841
AGAGCAGCTGACTCTTAATCAGCGGGTCCGGGGTTCGAGTCCCTGGCGGCGCACAACCTCATGAGAGGCCCTCGCAACTGCGAGGGCCTCTCGTGGTTTTCCGCCACTCAGCCGGTGTCTGCCGCCAAGGCCCTGTCCGGTCACCCGCCGCTCAGCCGCAGCAGCCGTCCCGGCGCATCTGCTCGGCGACCGCGCGCCACTGCGGGGACTCTGCGTCCGACCGCGCCGAGGACCGCCGCCGGCCGGGACCGACGTAAGGCTCCTCCAGCGTCTTGCGGTCATGAATCCGGCCGCCGACCGTGACCTGCGTCACCTTCGCCAGATCGTCGATGCCGGTGAGCGGGTCCCCGGCGACGAGGGCGGTGGCGGGCGAGCCGTCGCGCGGGATCCGCCAGACGATGTTCTGTACCTCGGCGACGAGCGGGGCGGCCGGTCCCGGGCCGGTGGGGGTGGCGGCGCCGTTGGTGGCGGCGGTGAGGCGGAGCCGCGTGGCGCTCTGCGGCGCTGCCCGCGCCGGTGCTTCGGCGGGTGCGGGGACCGCGGCTGCCGCGACGGCGGTTCCGGCGGCGGTCTGCAGGAAATGTCTGCGCGGCATCGACGACACGGGCGTCCCCCCTGGGTCTCGTGGGTCACATTCCTTCCCAACTCGTACCTGGGTGGGGCACGGCCGTCACCAGGGCATGCCTGTAGCGGGGGCAGATCCGGCCATCCGGCGGCAGGGACAGGACGGTGAAGGGCCGCCGTTCGGCTCAGCGGTCCGGCACGTCGCGGCGTCCGTGGTGTTCGTACCGGCGGAGCAGCTCGGCCGTGTCCCGCGAGGTCAGGGTGCGGTAGGCGGCGGCGCCCGGCGGGCGCCACCACACCGGGTCCGGGCAGCGGAAGGCCACGCGGCGCAGGGCCGCGCGGTGGATCTTGTTGGTGGCGGTGAGGGGGAGGCTGGGGACGATACGGACGAAGCGGGGCGGCATCTTGGTGCCGAGGTCGGGCTGGGCGGCGAGGAAGGACGCGAAGGCGGAGGGGTCGAAGACGGTGCCTTCGCGGAGTGCCAGTGCGCACATCACCTGGTCGCCGGCGACCGGGTCGGGGACGGCGTAGACCGCGACGCCCGCGGCGGCCTCCCAGCGGGCCAGGATGTTCTCGATGACCGCGGCGGCGAGGTTCTCGCTGTCGACCCGCAGGCGGTCGTCGGCGCGGCCCGCGAAGTACAGGAAGCCGTCGGGGTCACGGAAGAACAGGTCGCCGGTCCAGTACCAGCCTCCGCGCCGCCGGTCGGCGTCGGCACCGGGGTTGCGCCAGTAGCCCTCGAACGGGTTGCGGCCCCGGTTGACCAGCTCGCCTATCGCGCGGTCGCCGTTGAGCAGGCGGCCCTCGCCCGAGAACCACGCCGCCTCGCACTCCTCGCCGCTCGACGGGTCCACCACCGCGAGGTCGTCCCCGGGCGCGGCACGCCCGATCGCGCCGCGCGGTGTGTCCGGGGTGCGCTGGACCGCCGCGCCGCCCTCCGAGGAGCCGTAACCCTCCACCAGCCGCACCCCGAAGCGGGCCTCGAAGCGGGCGGCGTCCACCGCCCCCGCCTCCGTACCGAAGCCGAGCCGCAGCGGATGATCGCGGTCGTCGGGGTGCTCGGGCGTGGCGAGCAGATACTGCACGGCGCGCCCGACGTAGGTGAAGTACGTGGCGCCGTAGGCCCGTACGTCGTCGAGGAACCCGGACGCCGAGAAGCGGCGCCGCAGGGCGACCGAGGCCCCGGCCACGAGCGCGGGTGCCCAGTCCGCGATCACGGCGTTCCCGTGGAACATGGGCATGCAGATGTAGTGCACGTCCTCAGGTCGCACTCCGAAGTGGCGGACGAGTGACTCCCCCGCCGCCGCGAGCCGCCCCTGGCTGCAGATCGCGGCCTTGGGCGCACCGGTCGAGCCCGAGGTGAAGTAGAGCAGCAGCCGACTGCCGGGCCGCACGGTGGAGACGGTCGCCTCGCCGGGCTTCGCGCCCTCGTACGGCGCGAGGAGGCCGGCGTATGCGTCGCTGTCGGTCACCAGCACCCGCACGCCCGGCAGTTCGAGACCGTCGAGCAGGGGAAGGTGCGCGCGCTCGGTGACCAGCACCCGGCAGTCGGTGTGCAGGATGTCGCGGGCCAGTTCGGCGCCGCGGCGGGTCGGGTTGATGCCGGCGACGGCGGCCCCGGCGAGGGCCGCCGCGCTGAGCCAGAGCGGGAATTCGGCGGTGTTGTCGAGCAGGATGCCGAGGTGTGGCTCGGCTCCCCGGGGGAGCAGTTCCGTGAGCAGCGCGGCCCGCGCGGCGGCGCCTGCGGCGACCTGGTGGTGGCTGAGGACGAGGTCCTCGTGTCTCAGCCCCACCCGGTGGTCGCCCCATTGGCGCTGTACGAGTTCCGCGACGGTCGTAGCGCTCGTGGCCCCTGCCCTTCCCATGACGCCCATGCGCCGCACGGTAACTGACTATGTGTCAGAACTGAACGTCCGAGCAGGCGTAGAAGGCGTTCGGGGTGTCATTGATGGTCCACACCGCCAGGATCAGATGACGGCCGGACTTCGACGGGAGGGTGCCGGAGTGGCTGAGCGTGGTCGGCGGCCGCTGGCCGTTGTAGGGGATGGTCAGGAACGGCTGCGGGTCGAGGGCCGCCCGGGTGAGCGGCTGGCTCGGGTTCCAGCCGTTCCTGGTGATGTAGTACTTGAAGTCGGTCGTCGCGTGATTGGCCGTGAACTGCCACCGGAAGGTGTAGTTCTGCCCCGACGAGACCCTGGTCGTGGGCCATGCACCGCCGCGCGGGTTGTCGAGCTGCGCGAAGCGGCTGTTGCCGCCGGCGCAGATCGTTCCGTCGGCAGGTCCCGCCGCCGGGAAGCCCTTGGGTCCCTCGACGCTCTGGGGTTCCCACTGGATCTCACCGCAGTTGGTCACCGTGCCGTTGGCACAGAGTTTCTGACGGCTGATCGGGGAGTCGGTGTAGCCGTGGCTGCTGGCACTGCCGGTGGCGAGCAGGGACGTCCCCGCCACCACGAGGCCGACCATGGCCGCGCCTATTCGCTTTCGCATCCTGTCGCTCCTGGAGAACGTGGGGGAGTTCTGTGAGCCGTGCTGCGCGCTTGTGCGGTCGTGCGGATTCCGGTCTAGACCAAGTCCCAGATTATTGACGAGCGTTGAACATGTCCAGACCAATCACGAGGCCTCTGCACCGCCCGCCCTGGCAGTGCAGAACGCGACGGTGAGATCGCGTACCAGCGCCTTCCGCTCGTAGTCGTCGAGTTCCACGAGGCCTCGCCTGGTGAGCCGCTGGACGGTGTCGTCCACGGCGTCGACCACCGAGGTGAGCACGGTGTCGCGCTGCTCGGCCTCGATCACGGCGATACGACGGCGGCGCATCGCGGGGGCGACCTCGGGCGCGTACTCGATACGCGTCGGCTGCGCGGAGAAGATGTCGATGCCGACCGGGGCACACTCCGCCGACAGGGTCTTCGTCAGCGAGTCACCGACGGCTTCGGCGTTGCGCAGAGTGGGGATCGGCCCGGAGAAGCCCGAGGTGGCGGGATCCTGGAAGGCGTCGGCGGGGAGCTGGGACAGCACCCGGGCCGTCGCCGCCTCCACCTGCTCCCGCAGATACGCCTCGTGGTCGGCGACACCGAGCACGGCACGGGCCGTGTCCCGGATCCGCCACACCACGAGGACGACCACCTGCAACGACGTGCCGTTCGAGTCGACCGCGGGCATCGGCTCGCTGCGCCAGTGCCGCAGCCGCACGTCGACCCGGCGGCGCAGCAGCAGCGGACTGACCCACATCAGCCCGGTGCGCCGCACACTCCCCCGGTACTCGCCGTACAGCGTCAGCACCCAGGCGTGGCCGGCCCGGCCACGGCCGAGCCCGCCCAGTGAGAAGAGCAAGAGCGAGACGCCGAGCGCGAGCAACGCCCACTGGCCGAACCCCAGGGCGTGGTACGGCCGCTCGGCCAGCCCGAACAGCTCGGTCACCTCCCCGGGAAAGCCCCCGGCCCAGTGCAGCACGGCCGCGCACCCGGTCATGGCGGCGACCCCGGTGAGCAGGGCCGCCCAGCCGGGCAGGACCGGTCCCGGCCGTTCGTTCAGCCGTGGGTCCGCGGGCGGGGCGGGCCGTCGGCTGGGCGCGACGAGGGTCGTCGTGGCCCGTCGTCCGGTGGGCAGGGACACCCGCGCCATCGCGATGGTGTCGGGCCCCCCGTCACCTCCGTCGGCCTTGCCTGCCTTGCCTGCCTTACCTGCCCAGTCCGCCCATTCGCCGCCGTCGGCGGAGCTGTCGCCCGGCCCGGCCGCGGAGCCGTCGGGAGTCCTGGCGGAATCGCGGAAGAGCAGATGCGCGGGAATCGGACCGGTGGTCTCACTCCCGATCACAACAGCCCGCCGCCCGCCCACTCCGCTGAGCTGCCGCTCGAAGACAATGGGCCCCGGCACGCCGTCGCTCGCACCGACGGCCCGCAGTTCGCCGGCCTCCTCCTTGGCCTCCGTGTCGGCCTCAGCCTCAGCCAGTGTCACGGCCACCGTCTCGGCCTCCGCCTTGGTCAGCGACTCGGCCACCGCCTCCGCCTCGGCCACCGTCTCGGCCTCCGCCTTGGCCTCCGTGTCGGCCAGCGTCTCGACCTCCGCCTTGGCCTCCGTGTCGGCCAGCGACTCGGCCTCCGTCTCGGCTGCGGATTCGACCGCGGGCTTGGTCTCGGTCTTGGTCAGGAGTTGGGTCCTGGTCAGGGGCTCGGTCGTGCCGACGGCCTCCGCGGCGGCCCCGACGTGGGCGTCGGCGTCGGCGTGGGCGTGGGGGTTCTCGCCGGGGCAGGGCGGCCCGGCTTCCGCACCGGCGCCCGCCTGACCTGCGAGCACGCCGTACACGCCGACGGCCGCGTACGGCCCGCGCGCGTACCCGTCCGACGGAACGTCGAGTGCGCCGAGCGGGTCGAATGCGTCGAGCGGGTCGAGCGGGTGGAGCGGGCCGAGTGTGTCGAGCGGGTCGAATGCCTCGAACATCTCGGACGGACCGCCGGAACCGACGGAGTCACCGGGACCGGTCGGATCGCCGAGCGCGCCCGAGACCGGAAGTCCCGCCTGGTGCACGGAGACCGACGCGCCTCTCAGCCGGGTGAGCGGGAGGGGCGGACGCGGAGGGTCCTCGGGGTAGGGAGTCATGGGAGTCACCGGAGCCGCCTCCTCGCGGGGTTGGTGCGCATCGAGGTTGTGGTTCATGAGAAGAGCCGCCGCCAGGTGTCGGGGCCGGGGTAGCCGTCGGCCGCTCTGCCGCGCCAGCCCAGGGCGCGCTGGAACGCCTCGACGCCGCGGCGGTCCGACTCGGTCCAGTGCCGGCTGGGAGGGGATGTGTAGTGCTTGCCGAAGCCTCGCTTCACCAGCTGCCGGCCGAGCTTCTCGACGTACGGGTTCGACCGGCCGGGGCGGAAGTGCGCGCGCCCCGGGTAGCCCGGTACGGAGACGGCCGGTCCGGCCGCCCGCACGCGCGGGATGTTCCCGCTCGCGCCGCTCGCGCCGTTCAGGAGCCGGCGCCAGGTGTCCAGTCCGGGCAGGCCGTCCGCCTCCGCGCCCGTCCAGCCCTGCGCACGCTGGAACGCCTGCGTCGCCCGCCGGTCCGCCTCGCTCCAGCGCGGCCCCGGGTCGGATGTGTAGTACTTGCCGAAGCCCTGCGCCACGAGCAATCTCCTGAGCTGGTTGACGTACAAGTTCTCGGTGCCGGGCTCGAACAGGCCCGCGCCCGGGAACAGGCCCGGGAACGGGGCCGGGAGCGCGTCCGGGCTCTGCGCGTCGGCGGTGGTGTCGTCCGTGAGCGCCTTGTAGCGGTAGGCCACATAGCGGTTGGAGTTGGTCCAGTACGCCATCGGCGTGACCCGGTTCCGGGCGTGCGGCTTCGCCTGTTCGTAGGCGAAGTAGTGGGTGTGCGTGAAGTCCGTCCAGCCGCCGAAGATCGTGACGTGCGACCCATTGGACGGATTGTCCGGGTTGTGGAAGAGCAGGATGTCACCGGGCTGCAGATCCTTGCGGTCGATCCGCACACCGAACTGGGCCAGGCTTCCGGTCCATTCGTTGCCCGGCAGGTTCCACGCCATCGAGACGAAGCCCGAGCAGTCCTGCCGGTACCCGTCCGACCAGTACTTGCTCATCGAGTACGGCACCTTGGCGTCCACCCAGAGCTTGGCGCGGCTCATGATGTCGGCGCGCGCCATTCTGCGCAGGTTCGACGTCCCGGCCTGGCCGGGCGCCGGGCGGCCGTGCAGGGGCTCCTGTCCACCCTGCGGGGTGTCCAGCTCCGGTTCCTTGGCCGGCTTCGGTTCCTTGGCCGGCTCCGGTTCCTTGACCGGCTCCGGCTCCTTGACCGGCTTCGGATCCCTGACCGGCTCCGGCTCCTTGACCGGCTTCGGTGCCGGTTCCTTCTGCGGTTCCTTCTGCGGCCCCTTCTCCGGTCCCTTCTCCGGCTCCTTCTCCACGGCGGGACCCCTCGGCCGGACCGCGCCCGCAGGGCCGGTTGTCGCCGGTACTGCCGCTTCGGGTTTTGCGGGCGGGGAGCCGGTGTCCCCCGGGGGAGCCAGCGCACTCGCCGCTCCGCCACTCAGCACCGCTCCCGCCGCGGTGACCAGCACGAGAGCGCGGCGGGCACCGTGCGCGGCGGGGTGCCCGCCGGCCGCCACCGGCAGCGCGCGGGCCAGGGCCCGCCGCTGCTGGGCGCAGCCCGGGCAGGCGCAGTCGGCGGCGGGCTCGTACTCCTCGAACACCGGAACGCTCATCCGTTGCCCCTCCACACTCACCAGACTCATTCGTCATGACAAAGTGCATTTTGACGGAGCAAAGATAAAAAACGACCATCCGACAGGCCGGAACGCTCAAGGAAATGGTCGGGAGCACCCGCGGAGGTCGGGTAAAGTTCTCCAGGTCAGCAGGCGCCGCTAGCTCAGTTGGTTAGAGCAGCTGACTCTTAATCAGCGGGTCCGGGGTTCGAGTCCCTGGCGGCGCACTAGCGATTAGGTCGCTGACCTGGGCGTTCTCGGCTTCCGAGGACGCCCTTTCGCGTTTGTCCGGGCTAGACTCGGCTTCACCCGTACGCGTCAACCCGTCGCTAGCAGGAGAGAACCCTCCCGTGGCCAATGCACTGCAGGTTTTGGTGAAGAGCCGGCTGGAGCGGCAGGGCTGGTCCTACGGTGACGTGGCCCGGCGCGGCGGCATCCCGCGTTCCACCGTGCATCACCTGGCCACCGCCGAGCGAGTGACCCGCATGCCGCAACAGGCCACCCTCGAGGGCCTCGCCAAGGGGCTGGAGCTGCCCCTGGACTCCGTACGCAGGGCCGCCGCCGAAGCCTGCGGGATCCACCTCTACTTCGAGGAACCGGCCGACACCACCGCCGACCCCGAGGTCGCCACCCTCATCGCCAGCGTCCAGCGACTGTCCACGGCCGACCGCCGACACGTCACCGCACTGGTCGAATCCCTCCTGCGCAACGCCACCAACCCCGGCCCCGACACCAGCCCCGACGCCAACGCCGACTCCGACACCGTCCCCGACGCCGGCTGAGCAAGGCTTCGGGCGCTCACCGCTCGCTCAGGGCCCGCAGCCAGCCGATCACGGCGTTCACCGTCCGGTAGTCGAGCTCGGCGATCCGGGCGACGGCATGGGTGTCGGTCAACCGTACGGGGAGACATGCCGCGTCCAACGCACAGTGCAGCATCACCTGGTGTGCCTGCGTCGCCGGCAGATCCTCCCCCACGCGCAGGTAAGGGCGCAGGAATGCGGAGATGGACAGCGGGGGCGTCGGGAATGCTGGATATTCCATGATCGTGCTCCAATCGCTCTCTCATTCAGGCACGAAGCCTCGAAGGCCCGCCGGCACCCTGGATGCCGGCCCGGCGCATCAGGAGCTGCACTGTTCCGCGACTGACCGCGATGCCGTGCCTGAGCGTCATTTCGTCACGAATGCGCCGGTATCCATAGGTCCCGTGCGAAGCGGCGTGGATCGCGGCGATGACTTCGGTGAGCCAGGAGTGGCGGACGGACCGCGCGGACGGAGGGCGGGAGCGCCAGGTGAAGTACCCGGACTCGGTCACTCCCAGGGCACTCGTGGCGACCCGCACGGGCAGACCCTCACAGGCCATCACGTGTACCGCCCCGAATCGCCTTTTGGGGACGTCGCGTCACACAGCAGCTCGGTCGCGCGCCGAAGGACGGCGAGCTCGGTCTCCAGCTCCATGATGCGTTTGCGTGCGGCCTTGAGTTCCGCCCCGCCGTGCGGGACGGACCGCCCGCTCCGGAGGTGCGGCAGGTATCTGCGACGCCACTGGTAGATCGTCCGCTCGCCGAGGCCGAGATCGACGGCGATCTTCTTCACGGGCTCGCCTACAGCGAGCAGGTCGAGGGCCCGACGACGCAGCTCGGGTGGGTGGCTCATGGATGGCCTTCCCTCCGGGAGACGGGAGACGGGAGACAGGAGACGAGAGACGGGAGATACGGGAGACGGGAGACGAGGTCCGGCTGCCGGCTCGGGGATCGGATCCCCGGGCCGGGAGACGCCGAGGTTCGGCACGGAGAAAGGCAGGGCCCGTCCGGCCTGATCGGCCGGACAGGGCCCAGGCTGTCCGGCGGATCGGGCCGGAGCCGCGAGCCGAGCAAGTTCGCCCGGACAGCCCTTAGGGCCTGTCGTTTGGATCAGGCCCTAGTCGATGTGACGCCGCATGGTGACGGTGGGCCGGAAGCTGCTCAGCGGGTTCACGTCCGCGCCACGTGGTGCGGCGGCCACCGCCTCCCTGAGCACGGTCACGACCTCGGCGGCGAGGGAATCGGCGCGGGCCTTGACGACGTGGATCGCCTCGCGGCTCCGCTCCAGTTCGCCCAGCCGCCTTTCGAGCAGCGCCAGTTCGTTCCGGGCCGAGCGGCTCAAGGTGAACGAGTACGGGGTGGAGACGATGAACTGGTAGGCGCCGGCGAACGTCTGGCAGCCCTCGCAGTGGTCGTTGACCGCCCGGCTGGTGTTCGTGGCGTTGAGGTGCGTAATGCTTCCGGTCGTGGTGACGACCTGGAAGGACAGGGCGATCGACCGGCACGGGTTGTCGAGCGAGCAGCCCACCGAGCGGGCGACCGCCTTGTTGCGGGCACCGACGCCGACGCGCGTTCCGAGCTCATGGATCGCGAACTCGTCGTCGTAGTCGACGCGATGCCTGGGGGTGGCCTTCGCATGGGCTTCGTCCACCGCGATGCCGACATGGTGGGTGACCGTCGATGCGGACGATGTCGCTCCGGCCGGGCTCGCGGTGGCGAAGCCGGCCATGCAGGCGGCGGCCAGCATGCCCAGCCGCGCGGCCTTGCGGCCTGCTCGGCTGGTACGTGGCTTTCGGTGCGTCACTGGGTGCTCCTTTGCGGACGTACGGGAGGAATCGGGGTTCTCGATGGGGAGGAGGGGCTGTCAGTCCGGGTCGCTCGGCGACTCCGAGGGTGTCGCCGAGGGCGAAGAGGATCCGGATGGCGTGGGGCTCGGCGTCCCGGGCGAAGAGCTGACACTGGCCGACGGCGACGGTGACGCCGAGGTGCGGCTGATGCTCGGCGTCGGGCTCGTCCGCGGGGGATCCGGAGCGACCTGCACGGGGCTCGCGGACGGGGAGCCGCTCGCGGTGGGGACCTCGCCGGAAGCACTGGCGTCCGGGGTGGGCTCGGACGGGACCGCCTCGGGCGGCGAGCTGGTGGGGGCGAACGAGTCCGGCGGGGCAGGGCTCGGCCGCGCTGCGGCGGGGGCCGGTGCCGTCGGGCGGATCACGGGGACGCCGGGCTGGAGGATGGGGGTGATGGGTGGCTGCCGCGGCAGTACCTCGGGGGTCATGCCGCTCAGCCACGCCGCGCAGAGTGCGCCGGCTCCCGCCACCACGCCGCCCCAGATGGCCAGGCGCAGCCGGGTGTTGCCCTCCGTGGCGCGGGCGGTGGCCCTCACGAGTCGCCCCACCAGGCGTACGGTGAGGTACGCCGCGCCGGCCAGGGGGCAGATGAGCATGAAGCTTCCGACGACGCCGACGAGTCCCGCGGTGATCTGACCGTCGCAGAAGGCGAACCAGGTCCCGCCCAGTTGCTCCGCCAGGGAGCGCAGGCTGGTGCTGAGCAGGCGCGGGAGGTTCCACAGGACGTAACCGAGCTCTGCGGCGATCAGCGGCACCATGGTCAGCACCCAGACCGTGACGATGATCCTCGCGGGACGCTTGAGGGCGGCCACCTCCGGAGGCACCGGACGGCCCGGCCGCATGCTCCGGAGGATGGGCTTGATCTTGCCGAAGAGGTCGGGGATTCCGGCGAGGTCGCCGAGGATGTAGTAGCCGTCCAGCCGGACCACCGGCAGCAGTTGCTCGATGATCTCGAAGTGCACCAGGTAGATCGCGGCGAGGAAGAACGGCTGACCCGTGACGAAGTACGCGCAGGCGAGCCCCAGCACGAAGACGATGTTGAAGTAGACCCCGCCCAGGTCGGTCCGGATCCGGCCGGCCCGCCCGATGCGGTAGACATCGGTGACTTCGGTGTACATCGAGGGCCAGATCAGGAAGAGACCGCAACCGATGCTTCCCGGTCTCGCGCCCCCGTATCTGCATGCCGAGGCGTGGCCGAATTCGTGGAAGACCAGCGAGGCCACGATCAGCACGAAGACGGCAAGCATCAGCACCGGCTGCTCGAGCACCTGCAGCACCGGTTGAATGGCTCCGTGAACGGCGAACAGCCAGAAATCCATGCATACGACTGCCGACAGCACCAGAACCACCACCGGTGTCCGGTGCAGCCATGCGAGCGCCTTCGCGATACGGGCGACCTGCCGCTCGTGGAAGATCACCCGATGGCCCTTGAGGACCAGGAGGAGATCGGTGGTGGGGCCGGCGACCTGGTCGCTCTCCTAGCCGAAGGGGACGGTGACACCGAGCGGTTCGAGCTTCTGCTCAATGAGGTACTCGATGTTGTCCGCACTGACCTCACGCCCGAAGCGGGCGCTGACCCGGTGCGAGATGGTCTCGGTGTCCCGTACGCCGTCGACGGCTTCGGTCACCAGGTAGAGCAACCGGGACAGCTGGACGACCTGCCCGTCTCCTCGGCGGACCAGGTACTTGCGTTCCTTGGAACCGGATCCCTGGTATTCGCCGAGGAGTTGGAGTCCCGCGCCGAGCCGCGGAACGGGAAACAGTATCTCCGTGTATTCATACGAGGGAAACGTTTCGTCCGGGTCGCAGGCCGCCGCCCCCACGGGACCGGGGTGAACCCTTTGGCTTTCGGTCACCGCCCTGCTCTTCCTCCCGGTGCGGACCGCGCCCCCAAGAACGCGGCCCGCACACTTCCGGGCGTTGTTACTGGCTGATGTTGATGGACTGGGTGGCCTCGGACGCCGCGATGGCGTCCGGGGAGTCGAAGTTGGCCGCGAGCGACTCGTTGTGGGCGTTGACGTAGGCGATGCGCTCCGTCACGTTCGTGGTCCTGGTGAAGTTGAACCGGAGCCGGCCCAGGGCCTCGCGACCGGGCAGCAGCTCCGCGGCGGCCTCGGCATTGAGCTGTTCGTCGTTCATGGTGAAACCCTTCTCGGAATGAAGCGCCCGCTACTGGCTGACGCTGATGGACTGGGCGGCCCCGGACGACGCGATGGCGTCCGGGGAGCAGACGTTGGCCGCGAGCGACTCGTTGTGGGCGTTGACGTAGGCGATGCGCTCGCTCACGTTCGTGGTCCTGGTGAAGTTGAACCGGAGCCGGCCCAGGGCCTCGCGACCGGGCAGCAGCTCCGCGGCGGCCTCGGCGTCCAGCTCTCGAATGCCAAGCATGTGGGGTCCTTTGCACGAAGGGCATGGAGGACTGCGTCCGATCCCGAAGGCGTCCATCCATGCCGGACGATCTGTCTGACGAGGTTGGACAGTAGGGCGCCGGGCCACTCCGGACAAGCGACTCGCACATCCCGCTCACCGGCGGCGCGTGCCACACATCCGGGAAACCAGCAGGCGGGAGAGGTGGCGGGTGAGACCGCATCAGACGCCGACGCGTACGCAGCCTCACCCGATCGGCCCAGTCCGGCGCATTCCAACCGGCAACGCCAGGGCCCCCGATGGCTATTCTCTCGTGGCCCGAGGCGGGTCGGACCGCCCGAAGCCTCCGCGAGAGGGGTGCACGTGCTTGTCGTTCCAGGGGCCTCTGCGACCGCCGTCGTCCGCGACAGGACGGGAGAGCCGGTGGTGCTGCTCTCCGGTGAACTCCCCACAGCCCTCACCCCCTCCGGCGTGAACGAGCTGCTGAATCTGGCAGCGGCCGTACTGAGCGCCGAGGAGCTGGCGCTCTTCCGGAGCTGCCTCGCGGCGCTGCGCTACGGCGAAAAACTCGAGGAAAGCCGTATCGAGGTGAGCGGCGCCGTGCTGACCA
The DNA here is from genome assembly GCF_053611045.1 of Streptomyces sp. NPDC054841. Lineage (NCBI taxonomy): Bacteria > Bacillati > Actinomycetota > Actinomycetes > Kitasatosporales > Streptomycetaceae > Streptomyces > Streptomyces sp. NPDC054841. The sequence goes on from NZ_JBSGZO010000135.1 coordinate 12,386, forward strand.
TCTACCGCAACTGACCACGGAACCGACTACGCAAAACACGGGGCGGAATATCTTTCGACACCGGGACTTCCAGCAGCCCGGCCCCACCTGAACGGCAAACAAGGCAAATTCTTCAACGCGCAACACGGTGCACCGTCGAAGCCTTTTCGCAAAACCGGCGAAGTCCGCAACCGACCTCCAACACACCGCAGTTCAGTCACTCCGGCGAGTGTTTCCCGGCATCACCTTCCGCAATTCCTGACATCTTCATGAGCAAAGCTCAGGGCAGCTTTTCGGCGCGCCGCGTGCAGAAGTCGGCCATGCGCCGACAAGCCCTCACGGCCCGATTTCACGAATGAGCCGAGTACGGGTTCCGAGTAACGTCCGGAGGGCCACAGGAAATCCATCGAACCGAGGAGAAACGTGGTGAGAAATTTCGCGCGCGCCGCTGCGACGGCGGCCCTGACCGTGACCGCGATCGTCATCCCCCTGACGGGCACGGCCATGGCCGCCCCGACCCATTCGCCTGTGACGGTGAACAGCGCTCGCCACTTCGACGACTGGTGCGGCGACTTCGACCACCGGCGGCACCGGCACCACGGCTGGGACCGCCGCTGGAACCGGTGGGGCGATGACTGCCGCCACCGCTGGGACCGCTGGGACCGCCGCGGTACGCACAGGGCGTACTGGCACAACTCCTATGGGAGGTACCGCAACCACGACGGGTACAGGTGGGACTACGAGAGAGACTGCTATCGCCCCTTCTGATCCGGCTTGATCCGGTCTCGCTCGGGCCGGAACCGAGCAAGGGCTCCCGGGAGGACTCCCGGGAGCCCTGTGCTGTTCCGCGGTCAGCTGCGGTAGATGGTCAGCACGGCGCCGCTCACCTCGATACGCCTTTCCTCGAGTCTTTCGCCGTAGCGCAGCGCCGCGAGGCAGCTCCGGAAGAGCGCCAGCTCCTCGGCGCTCAGTACGGCCGCTGCCAGATTCAGCAGCTCGTTCACGCCGGAGGGGGTGAGGGCTGTGGGGAGTTCACCGGAGAGCAGCACCACCGGCTCTCCCGTCCTGTCGCGGACGACGGCGGTCGCAGAGGCCCCTGGAACGACAAGCACGTGCACCCCTCTCGCGGAGGCCCCGGGCGGTTCATCCCACCCGCGGGGGAGAGGATAGCCCCAATCAAGCCCATTTCTAGCCTGATCTACTGTTTCGCCAGGACATATGCATCACTGGATATGTCCTGGGCACCGCCGACCCGAAGTCGCCGGTCAAGAGTGCTCGCAGGAGCCGAAGTCCCCGGTCAAGAGTGTTCGCGGGAACCGGAGTCGGCGTTGGCGTCGGGGCTGGTGTCGGGGCCGGGGTTGGTGGCGTTGCGCAGGAGGGATTCGACCAGTGCGGTGACGTGTCGGCGGTCGGCCGTGGACAGTCGCTGGACGCTGGCGATGAGGGTGGCGACCTCGGGGTCGGCGGTGGTGTCGGCCGGTTCCTCGAAGTAGAGGTGGATCCCGCAGGCTTCGGCGGCGGCCCTGCGTACGGAGTCCAGGGGCAGCTCCAGCCCCTTGGCGAGGCCCTCTAGGGTGGCCTGTTGCGGCATGCGGGTCACTCGCTCGACGGTGGCCAGGTGATGCACGGTGGAACGCGGGATGCCGCCGCGCCGGGCCACGTCACCGTAGGACCAGCCCTGCTGCTCCAGCCGGCTCTTCACCAAAACCTGCAGTGCATTGGCCACGCGAGAGATTCTTCCTTCTGACACGCCGGTTGGCCAAAACTCCCGTACCCGACTTGCAGGGAGGCACCGGACAAGCTAGCGTCCAACCCGTCCGGACAATTCGTCCGAGGGTGTTGGACATTGGGCTCCACGGTCGCCTCCGCTGCCGCAACACAACCCATGGGTTCAACGCTTCACGCCATGGCGGGTCACGGCCCGGCGCGGGTCCGCCCGTCCCGGCGCCCTTGCGATCACGGCCCCTCTCCGAGAACCTGTTCTGGAGTCCGCCGCCCCCCATGGGAGGGCGACGGACTCAAACAGTTACCACTTGGGGGAGTTCGAGCGGGATTCTCCGGTTGCTTCGACCACGGGGTGGGGGCCCCGTTCACGAACGGATGCCGCGACCGGCATCATGCAACCGGAAGGCCTCCGTTTCTTGTCTACGGGGACGGCGGCCTGCCATTGATGCGTCCGGGACGGCTGGCCAAGGGGAGCCCCGGTCCGGACCACATGACCGAACGATCACGCAGCCAGCAGGCGTGCGGGGGGATGACTCATGACGTCGACGCCGAACGGCGCCCGGCAGCAGGACAACGACCCTTCCCGGACCACTCAGCTTCGGGTTCCCCGGCAGCTCATGACGGGAGGGCACCGGCTGCGCCCCAAGAAGGCGCTGCCACGGTACGACTACGAGCACTACAGCCGGCTCGCCGGCCCGCTCACCCAGCCCGACCCTTCGAAACCGTACAAGGTGCAGTACCGCTCCCTGCTCTCGCAGGAGCCGCACCGCATCCGGGCCGCGCTGCTCCTCGGTGCCGCGCCGCTCGTCTCGCTGGGCCTCTTCGCCTGGCTGATGCAGCCGCAGCACTGGACCGAGCGCGACCCGAACCTCAAGAACGACCTCCTCCTGTGGCTCGACGTCGTCATGCTCGTCTCGATCGGCCTGATCGAGCTCTTCCGCACGATGAACGTGCTGTCGAACGCGCACGCGACGCTGGTCGCCCGTGACCCCGTCCCGGTCGTGCCGGAGAGCGGCACCCGGGTCGCCTTCCTCACCTCCTTCGTGCCGGGCAAGGAGCCCCTGGAGATGGTGACGAAGACGCTGGAGGCCGCGGTCAGGATCCGGCACCGCGGGCTCATGCACGTCTGGCTGCTCGACGAGGGCGACGACCCGGCCGTCAAGGAGGTCTGCGCCCGCCTCGGGGTCCACCACTTCTCCCGCAAGGGCGTCGCCAAGTGGAACCAGGCGAAGGGCCCCCACCGGGCCAAGACCAAGCACGGCAACTACAACGCGTGGCTGGAAGCCCACGGCGGCAACTACGACTTCTTCGCGTCCGTCGACACCGACCACGTACCGCTGCCGAACTATCTGGAGCGGATGCTCGGATACTTCCGCGACCCGGACGTCGGCTTCGTCATCGGCCCGCAGGTCTACGGCAACTACGACACGTTCGTCACCAAGGCCGCCGAGTCCCAGCAGTTCCTCTTCCACGCGCTGATCCAGCGCGCGGGCAACCGCTACGGCGCACCCATGTTCGTCGGCACCTCGAACGCCGTCCGGATCTCCGCGCTCAAACAGATCGGCGGTCTGTACGACTCGATCACCGAGGACATGGCGACGGGCTTCGAGATCCACCGCCACCGCAACCCCGGGACCGGCAACAAGTGGCGCTCCGTCTACACCCCGGACGTACTGGCCGTCGGTGAGGGCCCGACCGCCTGGACCGACTTCTTCACCCAGCAGCTGCGCTGGTCGCGCGGTACGTACGAGACGATCCTCAAGCAGTACTGGAAGGGCTTCGGGACGCTGCCGCCCGGAAAGCTCTTCAACTACACGATGATGATCATCTTCTATCCGATGTCCGCCCTCAACTGGATCCTGGCGGCGCTGAGCTGCGCCCTGTTCCTGGGCATGGGCGCCTCGGGTGTGCAGATCGACCCGGCGATATGGATGATGCTGTACGGCAACGCCTCGGCGCTGCAGATCGGCCTCTACATCTGGAACCGCCGCCACAACGTCTCACCGCACGAGCCGGAGGGCTCTGGCGGCCTCGCCGGCATGGTGATGTCCGCGCTCTCCGCGCCGATCTACGCCCGCTCGCTGATGGACGCCGTACTGCGCCGCAAGAGCAGCTTCGTGGTGACTCCCAAGGGCGACTCGTCCAGCCCGGACACCCTCTTCGGCACGTTCCGCATCCACCTCTTCTTCATCCTGGTCTTCGGCGGCTCGCTCGGCTCCTCGTTCTACTTCGGGCACGACCACCCCGCGATGATCACCTGGGCCGCTCTGGCCCTGCTGATCACGGCGGCGCCCATCTTCGCCTGGCGGCACGGAATCCGCGAGGAGAAGAAGAAGCGGAAGGGGCGGCGTCGCGCCCCGCGCGGCGGGGCCCCCGGGCCGGTGCCGCCGGCCGCCCATGAGCCGCAGCAGAAGCCCAATTGGGCCCCCGCCGACCAGACCATGCAGATCGCCCTTGGGGGACGTAAGAAATGAGCGCACTTCCCGTCCGGCCGAACTACCGAAAGAACCGGGCCCGGCGGATTTTGATAGGCGTGGCGGTCGTGGCGGTGATCGCCGGGTTCAACGGGCCGGCCCTCTATCGGTACGGCTCGGAGCAGTATCACGAGTACACGATCAACAAGCCCGAGTACAAGGCCGAGAACGGCCACTGGGACTTCCTCGACGTCCCCTCCGAGTACAAGATCAACACGATCCACGCGGCCCTGCTGCACACCGGCAAGGTGCTGCTCATCGCCGGCTCCGGCAACAACCAGAAGAACTTCGACGCGAAGAAGTTCGAGTCGGTGCTGTGGGACCCCAAGACCAATGACTTCAAGCTGATACCGACGCCCAAGGACATGTTCTGCTCGGGACACACCCAGCTGCCCGACGGGAAGCTGCTGGTCGCGGGCGGCACCAAGCGGTACGAGAAGCTCAAGGGCGATGTCACCAAGGCCGGCGGCCTGATGATCGTCCACAACGAGGACCCGGACAAGCCGATCACCCTGCCCGCGGGCACGAAGTTCACGGGCAAGGAGAACGGCAAGACGTTCGTCTCCAGGGACCCGGTGCTGGTCGAGAAGGCGAAGAAGGTCTTCGACCCGCAGACCGGCCGGTTCCTGCGGACCGAGGCAGGCCTCGGCCGTATCTACGTCGAGGCCGAGGAGTCCGGGAAGGCGCACGAGACCGGCACCGAGGACAACTACCGGGTGCACGGCCTCAAGGGCTCCGACAGCCGCAATGTCTACGGCATCGCGCAGAAGCTCGCCCTCGACAAGAAGGACTTCCAGGGCATCAAGGAGGCCTACGAGTTCGACCCGGTCGCGGAGAAGTACATCACCGTCGACCCGATGAACGAGGCCCGCTGGTACCCGACGCTCACCACGCTCAAGGACGGCAAGGTCCTCTCCCTCTCCGGTCTGGACGAGATCGGGCAGATCGTCCCCGGCAAGGACGAGATCTACGACCCGAAGACGAAGAAGTGGGAGTACACGGGGATCGAGCGCCGCTTCCCGACGTACCCGGCGATCTTCCTGTTGGACAACGGCAAGCTCTTCTATTCGGGTTCGAACGCCGGATACGGTCCGGCCAACGTCGGCCGGGACCCGGGCGTCTGGGACCTGGAGACGAACAAGTTCAAGAAGATCCCCGGGCTGAGCGACCCGGACCAGATGGAGACCTCCGCGACGGTGATGCTGCCGCCCGCCCAGGACCAGCGGTTCATGGTCATCGGCGGTGGCGGGGTCGGCGAGTCCGAGAAGTCCAGCGAGAAGTCCCGGCTGGTCGACCTCAAGGACCCGAACCCCCGCTTCAAGGACGGCGCTTCGCTGGACAAGGGCACCCGCTACCCGAGCGCCTCGCTGCTGCCCGACGACAGTGTGCTGGTCACCGGCGGCTCCGAGGACTACCGCGGGCGCGGCGGCTCCAACGTCCTGGAGGCGAGGACGTACGACCCGAAGTCGGGCACGTACAAGCGGGTGGCCGACCCGCGGGTGGGCCGCAACTACCACTCGGGGTCGGTGCTGCTGCCCGACGGCCGGTTGATGATCTTCGGCTCCGACTCGCTCTTCGCCGACGACGCCAACACGAAGCCGGGCGTCTTCGAGCAGCGGATCGAGATCTACACGCCGCCGTATCTCTACCGGGACGCCCGGCCGGAGATCGGCCAAGGCCCGAAGAAGATCAAGCGCGGCGGGTCGGGCATGTTCAAGAGCCCGCAGGCGGCGAAGCTCAGGACGGCCAAGCTGATGCGGCCCAGCGCGGTCACGCATGTCACCGATGTCGACCAGCGTTCCATCGCACTGGACATGACGAAGACAGCGGACGGTTTCCGGGTCACCGTGCCGAAGAACCGCTCCCTGGTGCCGTCGGGCTGGTACATGCTGTTCGTGACGGACGACAAGGGCACGCCCTCGGAGGGCGTGTGGGTGGAGGTCCCGTAGGGGTCGTCCTTCCCCTCCCCGCCCCTTCCCGAACTGGGGCTCTGCCCCAGACCCCGCGCCTCAATCTCCCCCTACGCCCTGCGGGCGTGGGGGGACCCCCAGCGGGGCTCCATTGGAG
>NZ_JBSGZO010000136.1:0-18611 GCF_053611045.1 Streptomyces sp. NPDC054841
GAGGAATGATCCTCTCGGTCCACAGCGTCCTCGCTGTGTTGCCTTCCTGACGGAAGGACTTTCAAAGGAACCTCATCTCCATGACAGAGACGGGGTATCAACATATCTGGCGTTGATTTTTGGCACGCTGTTGAGTTCTCAAGGAACGGACGCTTCCTTCGTACTCACCCTCTCGGGCTTTCCTCCGGGCGCTTCCCTTCGGTGTTTCCAGCTTAGCAGATCCGATTTCCGTTTCTGCCACCCGCTGGAGCGGGCTGCCGGTCCGTTCTTCGCTTTCGCGTTTCCCTTTCCGACGGTTCCGACTCTATCAGATCCTTTCGGGCCTGATTCCCAGTCAGAGGGGGTTGTCTTTCCGGCCGTTCGGCCGTTCCGACGAGTGAGACTTTAGCGGATTCCTCGTCCCCGACGCTAATCGGGCTGCGTTCATTCGAACGCGGATTCCTCATTTCGCAAAAGCGCACGCAAAGCAAGGCGACGGTGTGTCGCTCACTTGGAGTAGGTCTTGCGGAATGGCTGTCCGGGGCCGACCGGAGTCGGTGCTCACGTCGGACAACCCGGAGAACACTACGGATCCGGGTTTCGCATGTCAACCCGAGGCGCGAGGGCGTACTCTCCAGGCATGACTACGCACGCGTGCACCCTTCAGTGGTGGGCCGCCTGACGGCGGCCGGCACACACGCATGCACTCAACGGCCGCCGCCTCGGCGGCCGTTTGCGTTTCTCCCTCCGGGAGCCGGTCGCTGATGGCGGCGGCTCCGGCAGGAGAGGGAGAACAAACGGATGAAGCGGACCTTCAGCGGGGTCAAGCCCACGGGGCATCTGACGCTGGGGAACTACCTCGGGGCCGTGCGGCAGTGGGTCGAGGCTGATCAGCATCAGTCGGACGCCCTGTTCAGCGTCGTGGATCTGCATGCCCTGACCGTGGAGCACGACCCTGCGCGGGTGAGAAGGCTGAGCCGTCAGGCGGCGACGCTGTTGCTGGCGGCCGGGCTGGATCCGGAACGGTGCACCCTTTTCGTTCAGAGCCATGTGGACGAGCACGCCCGGCTCTCGTATCTGCTGGAGTGCGCGGCCACGGACGGCGAGATGCGGCGCATGATCCATTACAAGGAGAAGGCGGCGGGTGCGCGGACGGCCGGTGAGGGTGTGCGGCTGTCGCTGCTGACGTATCCGGTGCTGATGGCGGCGGACATCCTGGCGTACGCGACGGACGAGGTACCGGTCGGGGACGACCAGGCACAGCATGTCGAGCTGACACGGGATCTCTCGGTGCGGTTCAACCAGCGGTACGGGTATGTCTTCACCGTGCCGAAGGCGACGCATCCGCAGGTCGCGGCGAGGGTGATGGATCTGCAGGACCCGGCGTCGAAGATGGGGAAGTCGCACGAGAACGGGGCCGGGATCGTCTATCTGCTCGACGACGCGGACGTGATCCGGCGCAAGATCATGCGGGCTGTGACGGACAGCGGGCAGGACGTCGAGTACGACCGGGAGAGCCGGCCGGGGGTGGCGAATCTGCTGGAGATTCTTTCCGCCTGTGAGAACGGGAACCCGGAGGCCTTGGCCGGTGTATATGAGTCGTACGGCGCGCTGACGAAGGACACGGCCGAGGCGGTGGTGGAGCTGCTGAGGCCGTTGCGGGAGCGGCATGCGGAGCTGGCGGCCGATCCGGCATATGTGGATGAGGTGCTGAGGACGGGGGCCGCTCGGGCCCGGGGGTTGGCCCGTCCTCTGGTGGATCGTGCCTATCGGGCGATCGGGCTGCTTCCGGCCGGCTGACGGAAGGCTGCCCGGTAGTCGCGCGGGCTGGTGGCGAGGTGAGCTGCGAAGTGCTGGCGCATGGTCACCTCGCTGCCGAAGCCCGTGCGGCGTGCGACTTCAGGGATGGGGTGATCGGTCAGTTCGAGGAGTTTCTGGGCAGCTGCGACGCGCTGGGTGATGAGCCAGTGGAGGGGGGTGGTGCCGCTGCCGGCCTGGAAGTGGCGGGCGAAGGAGCGCGGGGACATACCTGCGCGGGCGGCGAGGGACGCGACGGTGTGGGGTTCCGCGAGGTGGGCGAGGGCGTAGTCGCGGACGGCGGCGAGGGTGTCGGCGTCGCGGTCGGCGCGTGGGGTGGGGTGCTCGATGAACTGGGCCTGAGTGCCGGTGCGGAAGGGGGCGGTGACCATCGACCGGGCGATGGTGGCGGCGGCCTCGGCGCCGTGGGTGATGCGGACGAGATGGAGGCAGAGGTCGATGCCGGCGGCCGTACCGGCGGAGGTCCAGATGTTGGCGTCGTGGAGGAAGAGCGCGTCGGGCACGACGGCGACCTGGGGGTGGTGCTCGCGGAGGAGGTGAGTGAGGTTCCAGTGGGTGATCGCGCGACGGCTGTCGAGAAGGCCGGCCTGGGCGAGAGTGAAGGCGCCTCCACAGAGGGCGGCGATCGGGGTGCCTCGGGTGTGCGCACGGCGTAGGGCGTCGAGGACCGGGGGCGGCGCGGGCGTGAGGTGGTCGTCCAGGCCGGGGACGACGACGAGGTCTGCGCGGCTGAGCCAGGCGAGAGTGCGGTCGGGGGTGAGGCTGAGACCGCCGCGCATGGGGACGGGGGTGCGGTCGGTGCCGGTGCGACGGAGTTCGAAGGGGGGTACTCCGCGGTCGGTGCGGTCGACGCCCCAGACCTCGCTGATGACGGAGACGTCGAACGCGCGGATGCCGGGGAAGGAGAGGAGAGCGATGCGCTGAGCTGCTGGTGACACGGTCGCCATGGTGGCAGTAAACCATCGATCGCTGGCTTCTGCTCCTCTGTGAAGGGGGTGCGGGCGGCGACAGCATGGTGGTCATGGAGATCGCAGAGAACGCAGCGCTGGTCGTCGTCGACGTACAGAGGGGGTTCGAGGAGGACAAGTTCTGGGGGCCTCGGAACAATCCGCAGGCGGACGGGAACATCGCCTCGCTGATCGATGTGTGGCAGGCGAGCGGGAGGCCGGTCGTCTTCGTACGGCACGACTCCTCGAAGCCCGAGTCGCCGCTGCGGCCGGGATACGAGGGGAACGACTTCAAGGAGTACGTGGAGCAGAGGAGGGGGAAGGGCAGCGGAGCGGAGCTGCTGGTGACGAAGACCGTGAACTCGGCGTTCTACGGGACACCGGATCTGAGGGCGTGGTTCGAGGCTCAGGGAGTGCGGCAGTTCGTGGTGGCCGGCATCCAGACCAATATGTGTGCGGAGACCACGGCGCGAATGGGCGGGAACCTCGGGTACGACGTGCTGTTCGCGCTGGACGCGACGTACACCTTTGATCTGGCCGGGCCCTTCGGATGGACGCTGGGCGCGGACGAGCTGGCGCGGGCCACCGCCGTGTCGCTGCATGGCGGTGGGTTCGCCGAAGTGGTGTCGACGGAAGAGCTGGTCGCCGCGGCCGCGAAGTGAGCGTCAGCCGTTGCCGGAGGCGAGCTCGCGGCTGCGGTCGCGGGCCGCTTCCAGAGCGGCGATGAGGGCGGCGCGCACCCCGTGGTTCTCGAGCTCGCGGATGGCGCTGATGGTGGTGCCGGCCGGGGAGGTGACGGCTTCGCGGAGCTTGACCGGGTGTTCGCCGGAGTCGCGGAGCATCACGGCGGCTCCGATGGCGGCCTGGACGATGAGGTCGTGGGCTTGGGCGCGGGGCAGGCCGAGGAGGATGCCGGCGTCGGTCATGGCCTCGACGAGGAAGTAGAAGTAGGCCGGGCCGGAGCCGGAGAGCGCGGTGGCGGCGTCCTGCTGGGACTCGGGGACGCGGAGGGTCTTGCCGACTCCGCCGAAGATCTCCTCGGTGTGGGCGAGGTGTTCGGCGGTGGCGTGGCTGCCGCCGGAGATGACGGACATGCCTTCGTCGACGAGGACGGGCGTGTTCGGCATGACACGGACGACGGGGGTGTTGGGCGCGAGACGGTCTTCGATGGTGGAGGTGGTGATACCGGCTGCGGCGCTGATGACGAGACGGTCGGCGGACACGTGGGGGGCGAGTTCGTCGAGGAGCTTGCTCATGTCCTGGGGCTTGACGGCCAGGATGAGGGTGTCGGCGCGCTTGGCGGCGTCGGCGTTCGTGACGGCTTCGACGCCGTAGCGGGTGCGGAGCTCATCGGCGCGTTCGGCGCGGCGTGCGGTGACCAGAAGGGCGGAGGCGGGCCAGCCGGCCCGGATCATGCCACTGAGCAGGGCCTCGCCGATCTTGCCGGTGCCGAGGACTGCGACTGTCTGGGTCATGCGGGGTCACCTCGCCGATGGGGATGTGCTCATTGCCGTACGTGGATGAGTGATCCATGTACGGCAACATCCTCGCACCGGTGAGGTGGAAGTGCCGGAGGTGTCCGAGGGGCGGTCACGCGGTGCGGCGGCGGAGGGTGGCCGCGCCGAGGGTGAGGACGAGGAGGGCGCAGGCGGCGACGACGAGGGCGTCGCGGATGAAGTTGGCGGTGACGTCGGTGTGCCGGAGCACTTCGTTCATGCCGTCGACGGCGTACGACATGGGCAGGACGTTCGAGATGCCTTCGAGGACGGGCTGCATGTTGTCGCGTGCGGTGAACAGTCCGCAGAGCAGCAGCTGGGGGAAGATCACCGCGGGCATGAACTGGACCGCCTGGAACTCGGAGGCGGCGAAGGCGGAGACGAAGAGGCCGAGGGCCGTGCCGAGCAGGGCGTCCAGCAGTGCGACGAGGAGCAGCAGCCAGGGTGAGCCGATGACGTCCAGGCCGAGGAACCACAGGGCGAGGCCGGTGGCGAGGGTGGACTGGATGATGGCGAGCAGGCCGAAGGCCACGGCGTAGCCGGCGATCAGGTCGCCCTTGCCCAGCGGCATGGCGAGGAGGCGTTCGAGGGTGCCGGAGGTGCGTTCGCGGAGGGTGGCGATCGAGGTGATCAGGAACATCGTGATCAGCGGGAAGATACCGAGCAGCGATGCGCCGATCGCGTCGAAGGTCCGGGCGCTGCCGTCGAAGACGTAGCGCAGCAGGAAGAGCATCACGCACGGCACCAGGAGCATCAGGGCGATCGAGCGCGGGTCGTGGCGCAGTTGGCGCAGGACGCGGGCGGCGGTGGCGAGAGTGCGGGCGGCGGAGATGGCGGGCGCGGCGGCGGGCGCGGCCGGGTGGGCGTTCATCGTGCGCTCTCCTGAAGGGCGTTGGCCGTGTCGACGAGGTGGAGGAAGGCGCCTTCGACGGTGGCGGTGTCGTTGCGGTGCCGCAGGGCGTCGGGGGTGTCGTCGGCGAGGAGTTCGCCCTCGCGCAGGAGCAGCAGGCGGTGGCAGCGCTCGGCCTCGTCCATGACGTGCGAGGAGACGAGGATCGTGGTGCCCCGGTCCGCGGCGATGCGGTGGAAGAGGTCCCACAGGTCGCGACGGAGGACCGGGTCGAGGCCGACGGTGGGTTCGTCGAGGACGAGCAGTTCGGGGGTGCCGATCAGGGCTACGGCGAGGGAGACGCGGCTGCGCTGGCCGCCGGAGAGCCGGCCTGCGAGGACGTGGGCGTGGTCGGCGAGGTCGACGTCGGCGATGGCCTGGGTGACGTGCCCGCGGCGGCGCTCGGCTGCGGCGCGGCCGGGGTCGAGGATGGCCGCGAAGTAATCGAGGTTCTGACGGACAGTCAGATCGTCGTAGACGGAGGGAGCTTGGGTGACATAGCCGATCCGGGAGCGGAGGGAGGCGTCGCCCGCCGGACGGCCGAGGACGTCGAGGGTGCCGGTGACTTTGGCCTGTGTGCCGACGACGGCCCGCATCAGGGTGGATTTCCCGCAGCCGGACGGGCCGAGGAGGCCGGTGATCTGACCGGGTGGGACGTCGAAGTCGAGGGCTCGCAGGACGGTGCGGGGACCGCGGACGACGGTGAGCGCGCGGGCGTGGATGGCGGGGTGGCCGGCGCGCTCGGAGCCCCCGGGATCATTATTCATCATGCGATGAATAATGATCCCGGGGGAATGGAGCGTCAAGCCTGTGAGAAGGAGCGGGTGGACACAACCACCCGCCGGCCCGCACCCGCTCATGCTCCGCAAGTCACGACATGCCCGGCGTCAGGGGGCAGTCCTGCTGGCGCAGCCACGCCTCCTGTACGGCGTCGTCGGCGTCCACGACCGAGCCGGTGATGCGGTACGCGATGCCCCACAGCCGGTCGCGCTGCTGCTCACTCCGCCTCGTGGAGGCCTGCGAAGGCACGCGAAGGCACGCGAAGGCCGTGGTCACCGATGAAGGCAGCCTGAGGTGGCCGCTGGAGGCCGATCCGGTCAGGCGGAGGCCGGCGGGACCGGTGGAGACGGGCGGACGCTGGCGGAGACGGGCGGGGCCGGCTACCGGCGCTTCGGCTTCTTACGGGCCGCCGACCGCGCCGCCGGATTGCCCGCGCGCGTGGTGCGGCGCTTCTCGTACTGGGCGACGGCCGTCTCGTACTCCGTGCGCCGGAGCTTCTCGCCCGGGGCCTCGATGAGCGAACGGACGAAGTACGCGAGCAGCAGACCGATGAAACCGATCGCCTTGAGGCTGCGCAGGGACTCGTCGCGGGCGGGGTCCGCGGAGCGGCGTGTGAAGCCCTCCCAGGCCTTGCGGAAGGCGATGGCACTGCAGATCGCGAACATGACGACCACGAGCGTGTTGACGAAGCCGCCGACCTCGGCGGTCTCCAGGCCCTGGTACGCGATCCGGAGGACCAGACACCCGGCGGCGGCCGCAGCGAGCGAACCGGCGGCCACGGCGGCACGGCGCAGCGCGTAGCCGCCGTCGTGGTCGACCCAGGTGGTGCCGAAGAACCGGATCGGCTCGGGTTGCGGGCCGGTACGGGCGGCACCGGCCTCACTGCCGTTGCCGGTCCCACCACCGGCGCCGGTGCCGGCCGGGGTGCCCGCAGGGGTGCCGGCCGGGGTCCCGGTGCCGCCGTTCCCCTTCGGGGTGGCCTTCTCGTTCTCGCTCACAGGGTCGATTATCCCCGGCATCCCTCGCGTCCCCCGCGCGGGACCAGAGCCGTCGGGAACTCGGGGGCTCGGGAGCTCAGGAGCACTGCGGCGCGACATAGCCGTCGCTGCCCGTGTTCACGTATGCGTCCGAGACGTACTCGCCGTCGGCGATGTTGTCCCACAGGGCGGTCGTGCCGTACGGGCCGGAGATCCGCTCACCGGGCTTCTGGCAGTAGACCGGCACCCTGACGTTGTACGGCAGGGTGCGGATCAGCCGGAACTGTCGCCCCGGGCCCGACCGGACGTTGACCCGGTAGCCGGGCGCGATCGGATACCGGACGACGTCCGCGGCGGCTTCGGCCCGGACGGCGTCGGCAGCGGCACTCTCATTGATCTCTTCAACGGCCATGTGGCCCTCCCCCGTTGCTGTTCACTCTCTGCGACGCGCAGGCTAGCAAGCCCCGTCCGCATTGAACGAACCATCGACTAGGCTCCGTGAGTCGCGCTTGCGGACGAACACACGGGGGTGGACGATGCCGCCGCTGCGAGAGAGCGGGCCCGGCCCGGAAGCGGAACAGCCTGGATACGCGGGGCGGTACCGTCTTGAGGCGTGCCTGGGGGCCGGCGGCATGGGGGTCGTGCACCTCGCACGCTCGGCCTCCGGTCTGCGCCTCGCGGTCAAGATCGTGCATGAACAGTACGCGGCGGACCCGGAGTTCAGGGCCAGATTCCGGCAGGAGGTCGCGGCCGCACGCCGGGTGAGCGGGGCCTTCACCGCATCCGTCGTGGATGCCGATCCGGACGCCGAACGCCCCTGGATGGCGACCCTCTACGTCCCCGGGCCCACGCTCGCCGACCAGGTGAAGCGGAGCGGTCCCATGGCCCCCGCCGAGCTGCGCAGGCTCACGGCCGGGCTGGCCGAGGCGCTGCGCGACATCCACCGCGCCGGGGTCGTCCACCGGGACCTCAAGCCCAGCAACGTCCTCCTCACCGATACCGGTCCGAAGGTCATCGACTTCGGGATCTCCCGGCCGTTCGACAGCGATCTGCGTACGGAGACGGGGAAGTTGATCGGCTCGCCGCCCTTCATGGCGCCCGAGCAGTTCCAGCGACCGCGCGAGGTGGGGCCCGCGGCCGATGTGTTCGCGCTGGGATCGGTGCTGGTGCACGCGGCAACGGGGAGCGGGCCCTTCGACTCGGACAGCCCGTACATCGTGGCGTACCAAGTGGTCCACGACGAGGCGGACCTGGCCGGCGTACCCGCCGAACTCGCGCCGCTGATCAGCCGGTGTCTGGCCAAGGAACCCGCGGAGCGGCCCACTCCGGACGAAATCATGGCGGAGCTGCGCCCTCCGTCGTACGAGGCCGCGGCCTTCATACCCGCTCAGCGGCGGCCGAGCGGTGCGCAGCCCCCGTCGGCCGAGGAGCCGGACGCCACCGACAGCTCCGGCGGCCCGTCGCCCGCCTCGCGAACTCGCATACGGAGCATGCGGAGCACGGGGAGCACCCGTAGTACGGAAACCACGGGAAGCACGGGAAGCACGCGGCGTACGCGGACACGCAGGCGTCTGCTGTCGGCGGGCACCGCGCTGCTGCTTCTCGCCGCCGGTGGCGCGCTCGCGGTACGGGAGTACAGCGGCACGGACGCACCTGCCAGCGCGCGCTCCCGCGCGGGTGCGGCCAAGGAGTTCACCCCGTGGGAGACGAGCCTGCGTGCCTCGGGTGATTCCGCCTCCGCAGCCGCCCCCGCCTGCGGCTTCGCGGACGGGTCGCTCTACTGCTCCGTGCGCGGTGTCGGGGCGGCGCGGCTCGATCCCGCCGACGGCCGGGTGATCTGGTCGGTCACGGCGCCCGTGGAAAAGACCACGGAGGGCGATGCCTCCGTCCCTGCCGTCTCCGGCGGGCTGGTGCACACCACCGCGGCCACGGCACGGACGGCGAAGATCCAGACGTACGGTCCGGCCGCCGGCTCACCCGGCTGGAGCGCGGACGTCTCCGCCTTCCTCGGTGGCGTCGGTTACGCGGGCGACACCGTCCTCCTCGTCTCGCCGGCCGGCACGATGAAGGCTCTGGACGGGGCCACGGGGAAGACACGCTGGCGCCACGCCCTGCCCGGGCACCACCGTCCGGACTTCGGTCCCTACAGCGCGGCGACCGGCCTTCTCCATGTGTTCGAGAACGGCCCGGACGGCGCCACCACCCTGGTCACCGCGGTGAACCCGCGCAGCGGCGACGTGGCATGGCAGCGCAGGCTCGACGGGAACCTCACCCCGGCCGCGACCGCCGACGGCACGCTCTTCCTCACCTCGACGGACCGGAACACCCAGACCGACGCGATCGTCCGCTACGACCCCCGGAAGCGGACCGCGCACCGTGTGAAGCTGCCGTTCCCCCTCGCGGAGCCGAAGCTCGCCGTACGGGGAGACATCGCCTACCTGCTGGCGAGGGGCGGCACACTGCTGGCCGTCGACACCCGTCGTACGACCGCCGCGCAGAGCGTCGAACTGTGGCGCCTGGAAACGGCGGCGGGACGCGCCTCCCACCCCGCTCTCGCCGGGGACGACCGGCTGTACTTCTCCGCCGCCGACGGACGGCTCTTCGCCGTCGACACACAGCGCGGCGTCGTCCTCGGCCAGACCCGCGCCCGGTTGCACGGCGGCAGACTCGGCTTCGCGGGCGCGCTGCCCGCGCCCGTCGCGGCCGAGGGCAAGGTCTTCGCGACCGCCCCGGACGGCTCGGTCTTCGCCGTGGACTCGGCGGATCCGGCACGCTGGTGAGCCGGGGCAGGCAGGGCGAAGCCCCGGCGGGACCTCCCACCGGGGCTTCGTACGACTGAGAACTCGGCTGGGACGCTTCGTACGACCGAGAACTCGACCGAGAACTCGACCGAGACACTTCGTACGACCGAGAACTCGACCGACACGCCGTCCGACTGACAGGGCTCGGCCCGATCGGGCTCAGCCCAGCTTCGACACGTCCCGCACCGCGCCCTTGTCCGCGCTCGTCGCCATCGCCGCGTAGGCACGCAACGCCGCCGAGACCTTGCGCTCGCGGTTCTTGGGGGCGTAGACGCCGCCCAGGGCCTCACGTCGGGCTCCCAGCGTGGCATCGTCGACGAGGAGTTCGATCGAGCGGCCCGGGATGTCGATACGGATGAGGTCGCCGTCCTCGACGAGGGCGATCGTGCCGCCGGACGCGGCCTCCGGGGAGGCGTGGCCGATGGACAGGCCCGACGTACCACCGGAGAAGCGGCCGTCGGTGACGAGGGCGCAGGCCTTGCCGAGGCCGCGGCCCTTCAGGAAGGAGGTCGGGTAGAGCATCTCCTGCATGCCGGGGCCGCCGCGCGGGCCCTCGTAGCGGATGACGACCACGTCGCCTTCCTTGACGACCTTGGAAAGGATCTTGTCGACGGCCTCGTCCTGCGATTCGCAGACGACGGCCGGGCCCTCGAAGGTCCAGATCGACTCGTCGACACCGGCGGTCTTCACGACACAGCCGTCCTCGGCGATGTTGCCCCTGAGGACGGCCAGGCCGCCGTCCTTGGAGTAGGCGTGCTCGACGGAGCGGATGCAGCCGCCCTCGGCGTCGACGTCCAGGGAATCCCACCGCTCGGACTGGGAGAAGGCGGTCGCGGAGCGGACGCAGCCGGGGGCCGCGTGCCACAGTTCGACGGCCTCGACGGACGGGGAGCCGCCGCGGACGTCCCAGGTCTTGAGCCACTCGGCGAGGGACGCCGAGTGGACGGTGTGGACGTCCTCGTTCAGCAGCCCGCCGCGGTACAGCTCGCCGAGGATGGCGGGGATGCCACCGGCCCGGTGGACGTCCTCCATGTAGTACGTGCCGCCGGGGGCGACGTTCGGCGCGACCTTGGCCAGGCAGGGGACGCGGCGCGAGACGGCGTCGATGTCGGTCAGGTCGTAGTCGAGCTCGGCCTCCTGGGCGGCGGCCAGCAGGTGGAGGATCGTGTTGGTCGAGCCGCCCATGGCGATGTCGAGGGCCATCGCGTTCTCGAACGCCTCGCGGGTGGCGATGTTGCGCGGCAGGACGGACTCGTCGCCCTGCTCGTAGTAGCGCTTGGTGATCTCGACGACCGTACGGCCCGCGTTCTCGTACAGGGCCTTGCGGGCGGTGTGGGTGGCGAGGACCGAGCCGTTGCCCGGCAGGGAGAGGCCGATGGCCTCGGTGAGGCAGTTCATCGAGTTGGCGGTGAACATGCCGGAACAGGAGCCGCAGGTCGGGCAGGCGTTCTCCTCGATACGGAGGACGTCCTCGTCCGACACGTTCTCGTTGACCGCGTCGACGATGGCGTTGATCAGGTCGAGCTTGCGGACCGTGCCGTCCACGAGGGTCGCCTGGCCGGCCTCCATCGGGCCGCCGGAGACGAAGACCGCGGGGATGTTGAGGCGCATCGCGGCCATCAGCATGCCGGGGGTGATCTTGTCGCAGTTGGAGATGCAGATCAGGGCGTCGGCGCAGTGCGCCTCGACCATGTACTCGACGGAGTCCGCGATCAGGTCCCGGGAGGGCAGCGAGTACAGCATGCCGCCGTGGCCCATGGCGATGCCGTCGTCGACGGCGATCGTGTTGAACTCGCGGGGCACCGCGCCCGCCGCCAGGATCGCGTCGGAGACGATCCGGCCGACCGGGGCGAGGTGCGTGTGGCCGGGCACGAACTCGGTGAAGGAGTTGGCGACCGCGATGATCGGCTTGCCGATGTCCGCGCCCGCTACGCCCGAGGCCCGCATAAGGGCGCGGGCGCCCGCCATATTGCGGCCGTGGGTGACTGTGCGGGACCTCAGCTCGGGCATCGTCGCTCGCTCCTTCAGACAGTTCTGGCTGCTCTCGAGCGTACGCCGATGCTCCAAGATCTGGACGTCTTGTCCGGAATACGGGACGGAGGTCCGCGTTTCGGGCAGCCACCCGGCCGGCCGGGAGCCCTCGTACGCGCGGACGCTCAGGCCTCCGTCAGGTACCTCTGCAGCGTCGGCGCGACCAGCGCGATGATCTCCTCCGGGTCCGCCGAGGCCAGCGGCTCCACCTGGATCACGTACCGCAGGATCGCGATGCCGATCATGTGCGAGGCGGCCAGCTCGGCGCGGAACTTCGGGTTCGGTACGTCGAGGTCCGCCGCCACCCGCTCCAGCAGCCGTCTGAGTACGAAGCCGCGCAGCACCTTCGCCGCCGCCTCGTGCGTGAGCGCCGAGCGGATGATCGCCAGCAGCGGGGCCCGGGTCACCGGGTTCTCCCAGACGCCGATGAAGTAGCGGGCCAGCCTTTCGCCGAGGCCTTCCGTGCCCTGGTCCAGGACCGCCGGGATGACGAGCGCGGGCTCGAAGGACAGCTCGATGGCGGCCGCGAAGACCTCGTCCTTCGTACCGAAGTAGTGGTGGACGAGGGCCGGGTCGACGCCTGCCGCCTTGGCGATGCCGCGCACCGACGTCTTGTCGTAACCGCGCTCGGCGAACTCGGTACGGGCCGCCAGGAGGATGCGCTCGCGGGCGCCGGGCCCGGTGTCCGCCTCCGCGCGGGCGGGCCGGCCGCGCCGCCGGGGCGCCGCGCCGGTCATGATCCGCCCGCGGCACCGGTGACGCCGCCCGCCGCACCGGCGGTGCCCCGGGGTGCTTCCTGCGAAGCCGCGCTCGCCGACGCCAGATGCAGTCGGGTGAAGGCCAGCGCCTCCGCCAGGTCGGCCTCCCGCTCCGCCGCGGACATCGCCCGGCGCGTGTTGACCTCGATGACCACATGGCCGTCGAAGCCGGTGCGGGCGAGGTGCTCCAGCAACTCGGCGCACGGCTGGTCGCCGCGCCCCGGCACCAGGTGCTCGTCCTTCGCCGAGCCCTTGCCGTCCGCGAGATGGACGTGTCCGAGCCGGTCGCCCATGCGGTCGACCATGGCCAGGGTGTCCGTGCGGGACGTGGCCGTGTGCGAGAGGTCGATCGTGAAGTGCCGGTAGTCCTCTTTGGTGACGTCCCAGTCGGGGGCGTACGCGAGCATCTCGCGGTCGCGGTAGCGCCATGGGTACATGTTTTCGACGGCGAAGCGCACATCCGTTTCGTTCGCCATCCGCCAGATGCCGGAGACGAAGTCGCGGGCGTACTGCCGCTGCCAGCGGAACGGCGGATGGACGACGACGGTCGACGCGCCGAGCTTCTCGGCGGCCGCCTGGGCGCGCTGCAGCTTCACCCACGGGTCGGTGGACCAGACCCGCTGCGTGATCAGCAGACACGGCGCGTGGACGGCCAGGATCGGCACCTGGTGGTAGTCGGAGAGCCGGCGCAGCGCCTCGATGTCCTGGCTGACCGGGTCGGTCCAGACCATGACCTCGATGCCGTCGTACCCGAGGCGCGCGGCAACCTCGAATGCCGTCGCCGTCGACTCCGGATAGACGGAAGCCGTCGACAGGGCGACCTTCGCATCCGGGATGCGCACCACTGGTTCTGCCACGAGGGACAGATTACGGTCCCGCATCAGGGGGTGGGGAGGTGGTCCAGGCGTCGCAGGATCACGCCCTCGCGCAGCGCCCACGGACAGATCTCCAGCGTCTCGACGCCGAACAGGTCCATCGCACCCTCCGCGACCAGGGCTCCCGCCAGCAACTGGGCGGCGCGGCCCTCGGAGACACCCGGCAGCGTGACGCGCTGGGCGGCGGTCATGCCGGCGAGCTTGGGGACCCACTCCACCAGTGACGTATGACTGAGCTCACGTTGTGTGTACAGGCCCTCGGCGGAGCGCGCGGCGCCCGCGATACGGGCGAGCTGCTTGAAGGTCTTGGACGTGGCGACGATGTGGTCCGGGCGTCCGAAGCGGCTGAACTCGCCGACCGTACGGGCGATGCTGGTGCGCACATGGCGGCGCAGTGCCCGCACGTCCTCGGCGGCGGGCGGGTCGCCCGGCAGCATCGCCGCGGTGAGCCGGCCGGCGCCGAGGGGCAGGCTGACGGCGATGTCCGGCTCCTCGTCGATGCCGATCGCGATCTCCAGCGAGCCGCCGCCGATGTCCAGGACCAGCAGTTTCCCGGACGACCAGCCGAACCAGCGGCGGGCCGCCAGAAAGGTGAGCCGGGCCTCCTCCTCGCCGGTGAGGACCTGCAGGTCGATGCCGGTCACGGTCCTGACCCGGTCCAGTACGTCGTCGGCGTTGGTGGCCTCGCGGACCGCGGACGTCGCGAACGGGAGTACGTCCTCGCAGCCCTTGTCCTCGGCGGCCTGCAGGGCGTCGTCGAGGGTGGCGAGGAGCCGGTCGACGCCCTCGGGGCCGATCGCTCCGTCCCCGTCGAGAAGTTCGGCGAGGCGCAGCTCCGCCTTGTGGGAATGGGCGGGCAGCGGCCGTGCTCCGGGGTGTGCGTCCACCACCAGCAGGTGCACCGTGTTCGAACCGACGTCGAGGACTCCGAGTCTCATGTACGGAACGCTACTGCGGCCGCACGCATACCCTTGACTCGTGCCAAAGACGAAAAAGGCGAAGCCGGACAAAGCAAAGTCGAAGAAGTCCGCGAACAGCTCTCCCCGCTCTCCGCGCTCCCCGCGCGTCGAGCCGGACGAGAAGGGACTGGACTTTCCGCGTGCCTGGGTCGAGTTCCCCGACCCCGCCGACGACGAACAGGTCTTCCGCTGTGATCTGACCTGGCTGACCTCGCGCTGGACGTGCATCTTCGGGAGCGGCTGCCAGGGCATCCAGGCG
Organism: Streptomyces sp. NPDC054841; assembly: GCF_053611045.1. NCBI lineage: Bacteria > Bacillati > Actinomycetota > Actinomycetes > Kitasatosporales > Streptomycetaceae > Streptomyces > Streptomyces sp. NPDC054841. The sequence continues at coordinate 14,570 of NZ_JBSGZO010000136.1, forward strand.
GGCCGCGCCGACGACGGCTGCTGCACGCTCGGGGCGCACTTCTCCGACGAGGACGACGAGAAGCGGGTCGCCGGTCATGTGGCCCGGCTCACGCCGGAGCTGTGGCAGTTCCATGACGTCGGTACGGATACGGGCTGGGTCGAGCTCGACGAGGACGGGGACCGCCAGACGCGCCGCTGGGAGGGCTCCTGCATCTTCCAGAACCGCCCCGGGTTCGCGGGCGGTGCGGGCTGCTCGCTGCACATCCTGGCGCTGAAGGAGGGCCGCGAGCCGCTGGAGACCAAGCCCGACGTGTGCTGGCAGCTGCCGGTGCGCCGGACCTACGAGTGGATCGACCGGCCCGACGACACGCGCGTGCTCCAGGTCTCGATCGGCGAGTACGACCGCAGGGGCTGGGGCCCGGGCGGCCATGACCTCCACTGGTGGTGCACATCGGCGACCTCGGCCCATGGCGCGGGCGAGCCGGTCTACGTGACCTACCGCCCCGAGCTGACGGAGCTGATGGGCAAGGCGGCGTACGAGGTGCTGGTGGAGCTGTGCCAGGCACGTCTGGCGTCGCAGCTTCCGCTGGTGGCACCGCACCCGGCGGATCCGGACTAGGCGCTGTCCGGGCCCGCCGACGGGCCCGGACGAGAGAAACGCTTCGTCAGCCGGAGGGCGCGGGATCCTCGCTCGCGGGCGGGGAGGCCGGGTCCGTAGGGGACTGCGGCGGCTGTGACGAAGGGGGCTCTGACGAAGGCGGCGGCTCCGTCGCGGGCGGAGGCTCGGAAGACGGCGGGGGCTCCGACGGGGGCTCGGAAGACGGCGGGGGCTCGGACGGGGGCTCGGAGGACGGCGGGGGCTCGGACGGAACCGAGCCGCGGCCGTCGATCCTGAGCACCGTCCCCGCGGGATCGACGCCGACGCGGGCGGTCCATGGGCCTGCCGGTTCCGTTGCGTGGTCCACAGAGATGTGGACCGTGACGGACTCGCCGGGGCTGAGCGTGCCGGAGGTGCGGCTGGCGTGCAGCCAGGGGGCGTCCGTCCACAGGGACCAGGTGACGGGGGCGCCGCCGGAGGCCCTGAGAGTGATCATCGTGGTGTCACCGGAGGGCTGCGCCTCGACCGTGAGCCGGCCGGGGCCCTGGCCCGGTGCCTGTCCCAGAGCCGACGGCGCTCCGGGCGGCAGGCCGGCGCTGACGACCTCGACGGAGATCCCCGCCGCCTCGGCGCGAGGGAGGCCGCCGACGGTGAAGCGGGAGCCGGGCTCCTCGCGCGCGTTCCCCGCGTTCTCGTAGTGGCCGTACGGGTCGCCGTCCAGGCCCCGGGGCTCGTCCGCCTCGCTCGCGGAGAACAAGGAGCCTTCGTGGGCCTCGCCGGTCAGGGGAGCGCCCCGGTACGCCGCCCAGAGTGCGAGGACAGGCGCGGCGACGACCGTCGCGACGACGGTCGTGGTGACCGCGCCGGCGCGCAGCCGGTTGCGCCGGGCCACGTGGTCCTTGGGGTCCAGGGGGAAGCCGTCGCGCCCGAAGCGCGGCGCCGCCGCGCGGGCCCGCGGGACGTGCAGCATCGCCACGTACGCCTCGGCGCGCGGCGCGGCCACCAGAGGAAGCGTCGCCGGGGTGACGGTCGAGCCCGGCCAGGGGCCCGCGGCACCCGCACGCTCGGCGGCGCGGCGGCAGCGCGGACAGTCGTCGACATGGCGGACGAGCTCGCGCCGGAGCGTCGCGGAGAGCAGCACCTGGTGGTCGCCGGTGAGCCGGGCAACGGACGGACAGTTGCCGGTCTCGACGACGGCGAGCGCCGCGCGGGTGCGCTCCACCTCGCAGGCGGCGGAGGCGAGCAGCTCGCGGGCGGCAACGGGCCCCATGCCGAGGACGGCGGCGACCTCGCCCGCGCCGAGCTGGTGCCGTACGGCGAGCTCCAGCGCCTCGCGCTGCTCGGGGGTGGTGCCGGCGGCCTCCGGCCAGGCCAGCTCGGCGAGTTCGGCACGGTGACGTTCGGCGGACTCGGCGGCCTCGGCGGCCTCGGCGGACTCGGCGGACTCGGCGGGCTTCAGGGGAGCGGCCTCCTCCGACAGGGCGGCGGACCGGCCGGTGTGCGCCCCCGGCCGCTGCCGCTTGCGGCGCCGCTGCTCGCTGAGGGCGCGCAGACAGGCCCACCGGGCGAGCGCGTACAGCCAGGCCTTCCGCTCGGCCTCCCCGTCGGGACATCGGCCGTAGTGCCGCTCCGAGATGGCGAGGACCTCACCCAGCACGACCGTGGCGGCCGCATGGTCGCAGAGCACGGAGAGGCAGTACGTGAAGAGCCCGTCCAGGTGGGCCTCGTACCGCGCGGGCGGCGTCCGCCCGTGGGCCGGCCCAGGCGCTCGGCGTTTCGTCCGGTGTGCGCCGGTGGTGTGTGCGGGGGGCTCCAGCATGCTGCTCGTCACCCGGCGACCGTAGGCAGTGGAAGGCACACCCTTCGCGCCGCTTGAGCACATTTAATCCTTACGGGTGAACGTATCCCTCAAAAGAGGACAGGAGCATTTGCTTCAACGCGGGTGATTGTGGTTGTCGCCCGGGGCGTATGCACCGTGAATGTGCGCGCGTCACTGGGCGTACTCCCGGTTCCGTGCCGCGTTGTCAGTGGGTCCCGCTACGGTTTCCCGCATGGCTGCCCGTACGAAATCCGCGAAGGACCGGCCGTCCTACCGATGCACCGAATGCGGCTGGACGACCGCCAAGTGGCTCGGCCGCTGCCCCGAGTGCCAGGCCTGGGGCACGGTCGAGGAGTACGGCGCACCCGCGGTCCGCACCACCGCCGTCGGCCGGGTCACCAACGCCGCAGTGCCCATCGGTCAGGTCGACGGCCGGCAGGCGACCGCCCGCACCACCGGCGTCGACGAGCTGGACCGGGTCCTCGGCGGCGGCCTCGTGCCGGGCGCCGTCGTGCTGCTCGCGGGCGAGCCGGGCGTCGGCAAGTCCACGCTGCTGCTCGACGTCGCGGCGAAGGCGGCGAGCGACGACCACCGCACGCTGTACGTCACGGGCGAGGAGTCCGCGAGCCAGGTCCGCCTCCGCGCGGACCGGATCAACGCGCTGAACGACCATCTGTATCTCGCCGCCGAGACCGACCTCTCCGCCGTCCTCGGTCACCTCGACGCGGTCAAGCCCTCGCTGCTCGTCCTCGACTCCGTCCAGACGGTGGCCTCCCCCGAGATCGACGGGGCGCCGGGCGGTATGGCCCAGGTCCGTGAGGTCGCGGGTGCGCTGATCCGCGCTTCCAAGGAGCGGGGCATGTCCACGCTGCTGGTGGGCCACGTCACCAAGGACGGCGCGATCGCGGGCCCGCGACTGCTGGAGCACCTCGTCGATGTCGTGCTGCACTTCGAGGGCGACCGGCATGCCCGGCTGCGCCTCGTACGGGGCGTCAAGAACCGCTACGGAGCGACGGACGAGGTCGGCTGCTTCGAGCTGCACGACGAGGGCATCACCGGCCTCGCGGACCCCAGCGGGCTGTTCCTCACCCGGCGCGACGAGCCCGTGCCGGGCACCTGCCTCACGGTGACACTGGAGGGCCGCCGCCCGCTCGTCGCCGAAGTGCAGGCGCTGACCGTCGACTCGCAGATCCCGTCGCCCCGGCGCACGACCTCCGGTCTGGAGACGTCCCGGGTGTCGATGATGCTGGCCGTACTGGAGCAGCGGGGCCGGATCAGCGCTCTGGGCAAAAGGGACATCTACAGCGCGACAGTCGGTGGCGTGAAGCTCTCCGAGCCTGCCGCGGACCTCGCGATCGCCCTCGCGCTGGCCTCCGCGGCCAGTGACACCCCGCTGCCGAAGAACCTGGTGGCGATCGGCGAGGTGGGTCTCGCGGGCGAGGTGAGACGGGTCACGGGCGTCCAGCGCCGGCTGGCCGAGGCCCACCGTCTCGGCTTCACCCACGCCCTGGTCCCGTCCGACCCGGGCAAGGTCCCGCCCGGCATGAAGGTCACGGAAGTCGCCGACATGGGGGACGCACTCAGGGTGCTCCCGCACGGGCGCAGGGCAAAGGCCCCACGGGGCGAGGAGGTCCGCCCGTGAAC
>NZ_JBSGZO010000137.1:0-18559 GCF_053611045.1 Streptomyces sp. NPDC054841
AACTACAGGTGTGCGCACTACAGGTGTGCCGTAATTACTCGTGGGAAGGCGTGAAGGCGCGTTCGTTCGCGTTCATTCTCATTGATGCGCACTCGTTCTCACTTGGAGTCGTCGATGGTCGTACGCCGTGTCGTCCCCAACATCCGGTCGGAGGCCGTGCAGGAGAGCCGGGATTTCTACGGCCTGCTGGGTTTCGAGGAACGCCGCGGCCGCGGGGCCGGGGTCCGGCTCTACGCCGATCTGCACACGAGTCAGGAGATCAAGTTCCGCTGGCCACATCTTCGTAGGGGTGAGGTGCAGCACGACCCGAGGCAGCTCGCGCGGGTCGGCGTGCACGTCAACAGCTGTCACACAGTCGCTCACGTCGTGCCCGTCCACGGTGAGCGCGTACGAGCGACCGTCGAAGGCCATTCGGAAGCGATTCGGTGTTGTCACCGGCGGAGCCTAATCCCAGCTCTGCCCACGTCAATTCGCTCCCTCGTCGGCACAGCGCGGAACTCCACTTCCCGGGAAACACGCTGTTTTTGCAATCTCAACGACCCAGCAATCCCCCGCCACGCAGTAGACCGTTCTCGGTCATCGTCTGCATGGCTTTCGGACAGGTTTGTTTCGCGCTGTCAACGTTTCCGTCTGGCAAGGCATCTTTGACCGCGACCAGTCATCCAGCTCACGGGGGAATAACATGCGCATGCGCGCATCGCACAGACGCATCCTTGTCACGGCATTAGCCGCGGCGATGATATCCACCGGCACTACGGCATCAGCGGATACCGCTGACCGTCCTTCGGCAGCGCCGGACGCGGACCATCTGTCCCAGTTGGCTGAGAGATACCTGCAGCAGCGGGCCGACGCTGTGACGACCAGCACGGCGCGGTCCCGTTCCGCCGACGTTCCGCCGGCGGCCACTGAGCCGATGAAGGCCAAGTTGCGGACCGACCTCGCCGCATTGGCCCGAAAGGGCAGTGTCTACAAGGAGGCCGACGGGGGCTACACCCGCGCAGAGGTCGATGTGATGGTGCTCTCCACGACCGCTGAGGCGGACACCACGACCGCGCGCGTCGCCGAGGACACCCGCCTCTACCTTCCGTTCACCGCGGACGAGGTAGCCGACGGGGCACCGGAGTACGAGGAGTATTCGGTCCCCCACACTATGACGTTCACGCGGGACAAGTCCGGCGCTTGGCTGCTCGCATCCGACAAGGCCGAGCTCGATGGCGGACCCCTACCGAGCACTCAGATCGCCGAGCCGGCCGACGCCCCTGCTCCGGACTCGGAGGACGAGGGTGAGAAAGGCCCCTCCTCCGTGACCACCGAGCCGCCGGCTGGCTCAGTGCCCCCGAAGGCGGTCCCTGACGTTCAGGCTTCCGCGGCGGCCGCTTCGTACAACTACAGCGCGATGGTGCGCTACGCCGACAAGCACTGGAAGACGCCGAGCGACGACTGGCGCACGTACGGCAACGACTGCACGAACTTCATCTCCCAGGTGATGTGGGCCGGCGGTTGGCGGGCGACGTCGGGCAGTGTCATGAGCCGCAAGGACAACAGGAAGTGGTTCTACGGAAGCCACACCTGGAACACGAGCTATACCTGGGCTGGTGCCGAGAACTGGTACTGGTTCGCGCTCAAGCACTCCAAGCGGACCAAGTTCCTCGACAATGTGTGGAAGCTCGCCCTCGCCGATGTGCTTCAGGCGAACTGGAAGCCTCGGAGCGACAACGTCATCGATCACACCATGGTCGTCACCAAGCTCTACAGGGGCACCCCTTACCTCACATACCACACGGGGAACACTCACAACAAGAGCCTCCGCAAGCTGCTCGCCGACCATCCGAACGCAGCCTGGTACGCGCACCGGACCTGAGACCGCCCTGCCTGACATCCAGGCTGAACCACCTGTGAGGGACACATGAAGAGGCGCTACTTCGCCGGCGTCACCCTCGCCGCGCTGCTCGCCCTGACCGGGTGCGACAGCGGCGACTCCGGTTCGAAGGCGAGCGGTGACCGCGAGACGGTAGAGGCATACATCACCGCCCTCAACGACCGAGACACAGGCGCCCTGCTGAAGCTGGATGGGGCAACCGGCGCAGACGCCCAGCGGGACGCACAGAAGATCATCAAGGAGAAGGGCGGCCGCGGCCTCAAGGTCGAGGACATCCAGATCACCTACGACCTCGGCCCGGACGTCGGGTCCGCGAAGATCACCGCCCGGGACAGCAAGGGCGCCGACTACAGCGAGAGTCTCACCATCACCCGTGATGGCGGGAGTTGGCACCTCACCATCCTGCCGGCGCCGACACAGGACCCGAGCGGGAAGACGCCCGCCGAGACAGGTGCGCCGTCCGACGGAGTAGGCTCCTCGAAGCCCGTGTCTGGCTGAACCACCACACACCCGGTGGGCCGTGGGTGCTCGTCTCTCGCTCTTCCCTGACGGAAGTCACCCACGGTCGAGCGACAGCCCCAGTCCACCGTGAAGCAGCTGATGGCCCATCTCAGCGTGATTGAGGTGGGCCATCAGGTTCGTCGAGGCACAGACGGCGTGGGCGCGGGTCTCAGGGTAGGACTACGGACCGCATCAGCGACACGACAGCAGAGCGCCTGCACACAATGGGTGACCGCCGACGGTCCTTCGAATCACGGATCGCCACGAACGCCCCAAGGTCCGCGATCTCCACGCAGTCGTTCGCGCCCCCGCTGTACGAGCTCTTCCGCCACCGCGCGTGCGCGAGGTCGAGGTCGTGCGGGACGGTCGTGCGAGGCGTGCTCACTGGTCGAGCTCCTTGCTGATTCGGGCAATACGGGTACGAGTCTCCGACGGGCCGAGGGCGCAGGCCCTCAACTGGTCGAAGATTTCCGTGTAGCTGTCCACATCGTCGGCGGACTCGAGGTACACGGAGTTCTTGGGGTTCTCCAGCCACACCAGGTTCGGGGTGGGGTCGGGGAAGGTCAGGATGACGAACGGACCGTACAACCCGGGATGCGCTCCGAGCGAGAACGGCAGTAGCTGCACGGTGACATTCGGCTGCTCGCTCGCCTCCGTCAGCTTCCGCATCTGGTCGCGCATCACCTCTGTCGAGCCGACCGTTCGGCGCAGTACCGCCTCGTCGAGGATCGCCCAAAGCTTGGCGGGGTGATCGCCGCCCAGGCGGCTGCTCTGCCGTTCCATGCGGACCTTGACCAGGGCCTCTACCTGCGGAGGCGTCAGCTCCATCCTCATCTGGGAGATCACGGCGCGCGCGTAGTCCTCGGTCTGGAGGAGGCCGGGGACAAGCATCGGCTGGTAACTGGCGAGGGACGTGGCGCCGGCCTCCAGAGCAAGGTAGCCGTCGTACCGGGTAGCGGTCAGTACGGTCGAGTACTTGCGCCACCACGGCTTCTGTTGCTCCTTGTCCGCCCGTACGAGATCAAGCGTGTCAGCGCGCCGGGCCTCGTCCTTGACTCCGTAGAGATCCAACAGCGCCCGGACAAGGACCGTCGACGTACCGCGCTCGGCGTTCTCGATACGGCTCAGCGACGCCGGATTGATCTCAAGCTGCTCGGCGACCTCGGTGAGGGTGAGACCAGTCGCATCGCGAAAGTCCTTGAGTTGTGCGGCAAGTTGTCGGCGATAGACGGACTGCGGAACCAGGCTCCTCTTCAAGGCCATGTCGGAAGTCTCTCTGCCCAGCCACTGCCTCTACAACCCGAACGAGTCAAATTCACCAGACATATTGCCTAGTTCACGCTGGCATCGGCATGCTGTCTATCGTCACGGCACGCCGTCCCATAGATGCGTGCCGCAGCCGACCGATGGACGCTCTGCCATCGGCGTGCGCGCCTCCGTGTCGGCCCAGCTCGCCGCACCAGGGAGGATGTGCCATGCCCCGGACAACGTTGTTCCGGCAGTTACTTCAGCGGCGTCATCTGACGACGCATGAAGCCTTCGCGGCGCAGTTTGAGCGGGCCGCCGCCAAGCTGGCGGACCTGGACGGGGACCGCCGCCTGGCCTCGCTCCGGGTCTCTCCCCGCCAGTTCGACCGATGGTTCGGCGGGGAGCTGCAGACCCTGCCCCGCCCGGACGCGTGCCGGGTGCTGGAGTACATGCTGGGCAGACCCGTGTCCGAGCTGTTCTCTGCGGTGCGCGACGAGGAGCGGCGCATGCCCCAGCGGTCGCCGAGCTCAGCGCCCTCACGCGAGGACGGGGACAACCCACTGGATATCGTCGCCCGCACCCAGCAGCTCACCGCGAGCAATGCCGACGAAGCGACGCTCGCCTTTCTCGGCTCTTCCCTGGAGGGCATCACCAGCCGGTACGAACAGGATGGGCCGTACGCCCTCCGCCCCCAGACCCGCCAACTTCGACAGCTCGCGCACACTCTCCTCGACGGTCGCCAGCCTCCACGCGCACGCAAGGAACTCTTCCGCCTCGCCGCCCGCGCCTCGGCCCTGCTCGGCTACATGGCCGTGAACACAGGGGACTTCGCGCTGTCGGCGGCGTACTGCGCCGAAGCCCGGGACCTCAGCCGCGAGATCGACGACCTGGACATCGAGCTGTGGGCGAGCGGCACCCTCTCGTTCGGTCTCTACTACGCCGGCTGGTTCGACGAGGCCGATGCCTGCGCCGCCGCGGCTGTCGAGCGCGCCCCGCGTCACGCCCAGTCCATTCGCCTGCTCGTCAACGGGAGAGCCCGCGCCCTCGCCAAGACCGGCGACCGACGCGCCACCGAACATGCCATCGGGCAGGCTCTGGACCTCTCCGACCTCCACGAAGTCCCGGCCGGACTCACCTCATGCATCTCCTTCGAGCCGTACGGACTCGCCAGGACATTGGCCAACGCTGTCACCTCACACGTTGCCCTGCGGCACACCGCCCAGGTACTGCGCGACGCCGAGCGCATCGACGATCTCGTCGAGCACTCCGACTCGTCCTGGAGCCGTTCGCTCGTACGCCTCGATGTCTCCGCCGCACTCCTGCAGCAGCGCACCCCCGACCTGGACCACGCGATGGCACTCGGCAGCGAGGCGTTGCGGCTGTGTGGAGACTCACCGATCAGCTCCGTGTTCCAGCGCTCCCGTGACCTGTACGAGCAGGCCGGCCCGTGGCGCGAGCATCCGGCGGTACGCGATTATGGCGACGAGCTCCGGACCTGGAGCTCACAGCCAGCGGCCCTGGCCATGGCGTCATCGGCGTCGTCGCGCTCCAGGGCAGTGTGATGCCGAAGGAGTACGCCGGGTGTCCCTGCTCAGCGCCGATCCCGCTGCGTTCCCCGCCGAGCCTCCCGCCGACACGCATGACGCGGCGGCCATCGCGGCACACGACTGGTCAGCGTTCAGCGCACTCGACGTGATGACCGACCACTGGGCACGTCCCGGCTGGGCGGACGGCAGCCGGGCGTACTACTGGATGCTGACGTTCCCCGACGAGCCAAAGCTCGCAGCCCTCGCTCTGCGCTGCCAGGAAGAGCTGGCCCCGCTGGGCCTTGACCCGGTGCCGGTGGACGGGCTGCACATCACCCTCACCCGTGTGGGTTCCCCGAGCGCTGTCACCCCCACGGAGCTGAGCAGCCTCGCGCGCGATGCCGAGGCACTGCTGCCTTCCGCCTTCTCCGTACGGGCCACACCCCTGGCCGGGTCACGGGGAGCCGTACGCCTCTCCCTTGGCCCTTGGGAGCCTCTGCTGCAGCTGCACACCGCGCTGGTCAAGGCTGGTCAGGCCGTGGGGTTGGCCCCCAAGAAGTCGACCGCTGCCTTCCGGCCGCATCTCAGCCTCGCGTACAACAATCACCAGCGCCCCGCTGCCCCAGTCGTGGACGCCGTCGCCGGGCTCCGGGAACTCCAGCCGGTTGGACTCCACAAGACAGCGGTCGAGCTGGTGGACCTTCGTCGCGAAGGACGCACCTACCGTTGGGACGTACTGGAGAGCGTCCCGCTCAAGTAGTCCGGCCGCCGTCCAGCGCAAGGATCGCGACGACGGCCTTCCCGGTCGCGGTCGGCCGGACGAACCACTCCACGGTCAGCTCCTCGACGAGCCGCAGGCCAAGCCCCCCTTCAGGGGGTTCATCGAGCGATGCGGCCGCGGGACGAGCCTTGACGCGGTCGGCGTCCGCGCCCGCGTCGTGCACCCACAGAACCACGACGTCCCGGTGGACCTCCACGAACAGGCAATCCGGGCCGTCGGCCGTGTGTCTGACCGCGTTGCCCACGAGCTCCGAGACGACCAGCACCGCGTCGTCGACGCACGTCGCGGGGGCGTGCCCGGCGAGTAGCTGACGTACCTGTTCGCGCGCGAGGTTCGAAGGCTCGGCGCAGTCAGTCAGCTGCACCCACCGGTGCCGCAACGGCCTCCTCATGGAGATGTGTTTCGAGTCCTGCGCATACACCGTCGCGTCACGCTCCCGGTAGAAGCCGCTGGGATCGACCAGCTTCGCGACGTGCGGGCCGCGGCGGTACGCCGCGCCTCCGCCCTTCCACCCGCCGTAAGACGGCGGACGAACGGCGTGCCAACGGCGTACCGCCGCCGACCGGTCCCGACGAAGGTCTTCAGCGAGGCGGCCTCCCCCGCGCCTCACCCCGCGCCGGCCGGTGGCCGACAACCACGTGGCTCCCCGTCCCGGTCGGCGCGGGCCCTTTCCTTCGCCGCGTACCAGGAGGTCCATGTGCTGGCACCGCCCGTCTATCCCTGCTTCGAGCAGGCGTATGTCGATGTGCTCGGCCATATCGTGAACAACCACGAGTACCGCAACGCCCCGCGCGGTAACGCCAGCCGCGAGTGCCTCGGGCTGAGCTTCCAGCTCGCGGACCCGCGCGAGCGCTTCCCGTACCTGGCCAATCGCCAGGTCAACCCGGTCTTCCACTACGCCGAGGCGCTCTGGTACCTCGCGGGCCGCGATGACCTCGACATGATCGGCTACTACGCGCCGCGCATGCGGTCCGACTCTCGCGACGGAGCGACGATCGGGGGCTCCGCGTACGGATCGCGGATCTTCAATCCGGCCCCCGGCGAGACCATCGCGCCCTTCGACCGGGTCCTGGCCCTTCTCGACACCGAGACGGACAGCAAGCGCGGCGTCCTGCCGATCTTCGAGGCCCGCGAGCTGGCCATCGACGCCAACCCCGACATGTCGTGCGCGATCGCGCTCCATCTCCTCGTCCGTGACGGCAAGTTGCACATGGTCTGCTACATGCGGGCCAACGACTGTGACCGAGGGCTGCTCGCGGACGTGTTCTCGTTCACGATGATCCAGGAGTACGCGGCCATCCAGCTCGGCCTCGGTCTTGGGACGTACACGCACCACATCGGATCGGCGCACCGCTCGGCCACTTCGACCCCGCCCAGGCGGCGCAGGGAACGCTGCGCGGCGACCTCGGCGAGGACAGCCTCGCCATCGCGCAAGCCGAGGGCCGCCTCGTCGAGAACCTCGTGCACTCCTCCGACGACGCGGCCGCCACCTGCCGCGACTTCGGCACCTGGTACGGCGCCCGCCGCCACCACCTGCTCACGCCCTGACACCCCTCGGAGGCACCCATGGCGACAACCACCCGCCGTCCGCTCCCGCTGCTCACCACCGCGCAGGTCGCGGCGCTGAAGCCGGAGCTGGCCTCGGTGATCGAGTACCGCAAGTCCGGCCTCTCCGTGAACCACATCGTCGGCTGCCCGCTCGACTGCGGCTACTGCGTACGACATCTCTACGGCAACTTCGAGATGAAGGTTCCGCGCGCGCTCATGACCGACGAGGAAGCCGTCGCCGAGCTCACCGGGCACCGCTACTTTCGTGCGCACCGCACCCCGCTGCAGGTCTTCAACCGGGCCACCGACCCCATGCTCCCGGTCGTCAAGCCGCACACCTTCAACGTGCTGCGGCTCCTCGACGAGCAGGGCCTGACCAACCACGTCCTGGTGATCACGCGCTGGCGCGTTGAGCCGGAGGACTGCGCGGTCCTCAACAGCTTCCGGAACATCAGGTTGACCGTCCTGGTCACCCATTCCGGTATCGACGACCAGCGCATCGAGCCGGTCGACTCGGTCATCGCCGCCGCCAGCCTGCGGACGCTGTACGCGCACGCTGAGCGCTATCGAACCGTCCTCTACTGGCGCCCCATCGTCCCGGGCCTCAACGACACCAACGCGCACCTGCAGCGGGCCCGCGAACTCGCCGAGCATGCGCACGCGACCGTCTTCACTGGTCTGTTCTTCCGCAACGAGATCGCCGCGTACTACGAGGCTCACGGCCTGCCCACGCCGTACGAGGACACCGCCCGCCGCAAGATCATGCCGGAGGAGTCCGAGCAGCGCATTCTCCGCCTCTTCCACGATCCCACCAACACCGAGGCGCCGTACGGCCCGCTCTTCCGCAAGACGAGCTGCGGCGTCGCGTACGCGCACGGCGAGGCCGACTACAACGGCCACTACGGCATCCGCGAGCTCTGCGACATCTGCCCATCCGCCCAAGTCGGCCTGTGCGCCGACGCCTGGAAGGCGCCCGATCTCACTGAAGTCACGCGCGAGGCCCGCGCACTCGGCGCGACCGGCGACGTAGAGGTGATGGACCGCGCCATCATCGTCGAGGGCCTGGACGAACAGCCGCGCTACTACCTGCAGCACGGGTTCGGCTACCAGTGCCACGACCGCGCGAAACCGCACCACCACCGCCGGCACGGCCGCGCCGACATCGGCTGGCCGTCCCCGGCTCCGCCTTCCGAGGAGTCCGCGTGAACCCTACCGCTTGGCCCGCCCGCCTGCTCGTCATCGATGTCGAGGGCAACGGCGCGAACCCGCCCGACCTCGTCGAGGTCGCCGCCCTCCCCATCCGCGTCGGCCGCCCCGACACGACGACGGCCGGATCCTGGCTCATCCGCCCACCAGTCCCGGTCACACCGTTCGCCGTGAAGGTCCATGGCCTGACGAACGACCGGCTGGCCACGTGCCCGTCGTGGACGGAGGTCGGCGACGAGGTTCGGCAGTTCATCGGCAGCGCCTGGATCTGTGCCCACAACGCCCACGTCGACTACCGCGTCCTGGCCCGCCACCTCCCTGGCTGGGAACCGGCCGGAGTCATCGACACCCTGCGCTTGGCCCGCGCCACCTACCCGGACGCGCCCTCCCACTCCCTCGACGCCCTGATCGAACACACGCGACTCGACCTGGCGGGCGCGCCAGCGCAGCGTCATCGCGCGACGTACGACGCGTACGCCACCGCCCTCCTCTTCCTCACCATGGCCGGCCGGTACGAGACCTGGCCCGCCCTCGCCGCCGTGGCCGTCCCGCCCGGCCTCCCTGGTGCCCCGAAACCAGAACAGGAGCCAACCCTGTGGTGACCTCCAACCCCGTCCGCATCGGCATCGTCGGCACGTACTCCACCGGCAAGACGACGCTCATGCGTCGCATCGAGATGGAACTGCGCGCACTCGGCATCACCACCCTGCGCGTCGGTGGCCTCGCCAAGCGCGCCGCCTCGCTCGGCCTCCCGAAGATGACGCGGCACACCGCCACCTCCACGGAGTGGATGATCACGGCGGGCGTCGCGGACGAACTCGCGGCAGGGGTACGCGGCCAGGTGGTCCTTGCCGACTGCGCACCCCCGGCCGCGCTCGCGTACTACATGGCGTCCCTGGAACACCGTGGCGAACCGGTTCCCGCCGGTACGGTCCAGCGCCTGCGCACCCTGGTCACCGCGTTCTCCACCCCGTACGACCTGCTGTTTGCGACAGTCCCGGACCCGCGCGAGCCGCTCACCGGCATCCACGAACACGACCCGGACTTCCGCCGGCTCGTCGACACCAGAACCCACAAGCTCCTCGCTGAGCTGAGCCTGGGCCACGTGCTCGTCGCCAACGAAGACACCTCGCGGGCGGAGGCGATCCATCTCGCGCTGACCATGGCGGGCGCGGCATGAGCCGCGACGCGCCCGGCGGTCTCATCACCATTGCCGGCAAGCAGGTCTCACGCCTCGGCCTGGGAACGATGCGTTTGACCGGCCCGGGCATCTGGGGCTGGCCCGAGGACAAGGCCACGGCCGCGCGGATCTTGCATGAAGCTGTCCATGCCCACGGCATCACACACATCGACACCGCCGACGCGTACGGCCCGCACATTGCGGAGTCGCTCATCCACACTGCCTTGCACCCGTACCCGCCCGACCTCCTGCTGGCGACAAAGGTCGGCATGGTTCGTCCGGCCCGCGACGTGTGGCGTCCTCTCGGTCACCCCGACTACCTGCGCACGGCGGTCGACTCGTGCCTGCGCCGACTTTGCGTCGAGCGGCTGGAGCTCTGCTACCTCCACCGCGTCGACCCGAACCTCCCGCTGGCAGACCAGGTCGGAGAACTTCTCATCCTCCAACTCGCCGGGAAGATCGGCCACATCGGTCTTTCCAAGGTTGGCGTGGACCAGATCCGCGCGGCAGAGAAGGAGATCACGGTCGCCGCTGTTCAGAACTGCCTCAACCAGTCCGAACCCGACGACCCGGCTCTCGAGTACTGCGCCCGTATGGGCATCCCATACGTCGCGTACCGTCCACTCGACGCAGGCGCGCTGGTCTCCCACGGCAAGGTCGAGTCGGCGCTCAACTGGCTCCTCGACCTTGGCCCACACGTGGCCCCGATTCCCGGAACCAGCTCCCTTCGCCACCTGCGGGCCTTGGTCGACGCCGTCCGCTGAGGCCCGACGCGGGACGAGGCGGTCGTGGGGTCATGTCTGCGAGAGGTTTGCCTCGCAGTCATTGCATCGGCGTACGGCCCGGCGACCGAGGTTGCCTGCGGTGGCGGTCGCCGGATTGCTGGTGCTCAACCGTTCCCAGAGGCCGGTCGGCGGATTCGGTATCCATCCCCATCGGGGGGCGCGCACGTCGTCCTCCGTCATGTGGTCGCACCAACCGGGCCTATGGGCGCACTGCGCGGAGGAGATCAGGATCGTGTCATCGGGGTGAGTGACCCACTCCTTCTTCACGAAGACGCCCGCTGGACCGGCCTTCGACATGGATGCATCCGGCGGACAGTCGCACCCCAGCCCAATGACGATCCGGCTTCCGCACTCCTCGCAGCGCGTTTCCTTCATACTCCAGCGATCCCAACTCGCGTTTTCATTCGGCCTGCATACTCCCCGGCTGTCCTGCTCAGGCCGAGCCGATGCCGACTCGGTAGACGATCTTCCCGTCGAACTCGGCGAACCCGAGAGACCGGTAGAAGGCACGAGCGTCCGGGTTGTCGCGGTCGGTCATCCATTCGACTCGACTGCACCCCGGGCGCGCAGCCGCGACGGCCCGCAGTTCAGCCATAAGGCGTTCGCCGATGCCCTGGCGCCGGAGGGTGTCGCGGACGTAGAGCTCTTTGAGGAAGAGTGAGTGAGTCGAGCCCGCGGACGGCCAGAGGAACGAATACGCGGCGAGACCGACGATGTCTCCTGCCTCGTCCTCGACCAGGAGAGCGGACGCCAGCGGCGGCGAGCCGAAGAGCGCCTCCTCCACCTGGGACTGGCGCTCATCGAGGGGCTGGATCTCGGTCGTCCCGTAGAAGCGCTCAATCTCTTCGATCAACTCGGCCACGGCCTGGACATCTCGCTTGTCAGCAGGCCGGATTGTCACGGTCATCGTCATCTCCCTCGTTCTTCAGTGACTTCACTCGCTTCAACGCGTGATCCCATCGTGGCGGTGCGGCAGCGCTACGGAGATGACGCAGCCGAAGCATGCGGATCCCAGCCGAGCTCCTGTAGGGAGCCTTGGACATGCAGGATGAGGTACTCCAGATCCGAGCAGTAGACGGACGGATTCCGGTAGCCACGGATCGTGCTGAAGCGATGCGGGAGATAGCCGCCGCCGCACACTTCCACCAGCGGGCAGCGCTGGCACTTCTCGGCGAGTGCGGCCCTGCCGTACTGCCGGTGCAGGAGCTTGGGATGCTGAAGGACGTCGTCGAAGGACTGGGCGAAGACGTCGAGCCCAAGCCAGGAGGCGCCTTCCTCAACGGAGCGCAGGGTGTCCACGCCCTCGATCGTGCCGTCGGACTCGATCACCACGCTGGCCGGCGGGGCCAGGCCGAGTGTCTCCACCGAGCCGCGGACTCCGGAGCTGAGCGCCACGATGTCCTCCAACATCCGGACGCTGTGCTGGTACTCGGGCCGAGCGAGCCAGGCGTCGTACACTCGGCTCATCCACAGCCCGTACTCGGGGATGGCGGAGTCGTTGCGGTGCGGCGGGTCATCGTGAGTCCCGTGAGGCAGGCCGAAGTCGATCGTCGGCGGCTCGAACGACGCCAGGTAGTCGTGGACCTCCACCGGATCGTTGGCCAGGTCCACGACGGCGAGCAGTCCCGCGAACAGGTGCGGCCGTGTCCGGAGGAGTTCGATGCCTCGCACGGCCGAGGCTGCACTCGACCGCGAAGCGTATGTCAGCCGGTGCCGGTCGTTCGCGGCCGGCGGCCCGTCGAGGCTGACGCCCACGACCACTTCGTGCTGTTCGAAGAGGTCCAGCCACGCCTCTGTGAGCAGCGTCCCGTTGGTCTGGAGCTCGAAGCGAACCTTCGTATCCGCCGGTATCCCGTCCCGGACGGCGGTCAGCAGATCGGCCATGTGCCGAGGACCGGCGAGCATCGGCTCACCGCCGTGCAGGACGACATGTACGGCCTGCAGGCCGTGCGCCGTGATGTGCTCACCGATCCGTCGGGCCGTCGCTCGGGCCACGTCCACGCTCATCCGGGCGGGCAGGTGCCGCCACGCTTGATCCTTGGAGTTGAAGACGTAGCAGTAGTCGCAGTCGATGTTGCAACGGTTCGCGATCTTGAGAATGAATGTCCGAAAGGGTACGAGGTCTTCGAACGGCGTCATCGAGCGGAGGCGCTCACAGAGGCCAGGGCCAGATCAGCGAAGCCGCGTGGGCGCCGTCCCCGAAGCGGTTCGTCGCGGTCTGCTCGGCCACCAGCCGCTGCCGTACGCGGGCGGCGACCCGATCCAGAACTACGTTCCCCTGCACGGACTCCGTATCGGCGGTCGCCGCGCCGTGCGGCGCGGGCACGAACGTGCGTGACGGCATTCAACGCTCCTCATGGTGGACGTGCCGATGGCCGGCACCGTGCAGTGGCGGTTGAAGCGACGGGTCGGCTGGCAACGTAGCAGCCTCACGGTTCACAGCGGCATACGGAAACTGGCCACATAACTCGCTCACCCCGCCTGCGACACCAGCAGTCGCTCGATGTCCTCGGCCGCTCCGCTCGCTCCCAACCGCCGGTACACGGCGAGCGCTTCACGCAACGAGCCCTCGGCGCGAGCGGGCCCTTCGACCATCCAGTCGCAGCGACCGATCCCCTCCAGGGCCCGCGCCTCCTCCAGCGGACAGCGGATGTCCCGGGCCAGGCCCAACGCGCGCTCGAAGCGCTCGCGCGCGGCAGCTGGGTCACCAGAGGTACGCAGCAGCGTCCCCCAATGGTTCAGCACCTCTGCCTCACCGCTCCGATCACCCAGTTCGCGCACGATCTCCAGGCTCCGCCGGAAGGCCTCCACGGCGCCGTCCCGCTCGCCGACGATCCCGCGCACGACACCGAGCTCGCTCAGCGAGGCGGCTTCGCCCCCGCGGCTGCCGAGATCGCGGTAGGCGCCCAGGGCTTCCTCCTGCAACTGGATCGCCTCGGTGACGTCCCCGGATACGCGGTCGAGGACCCCGAGGTGACGGACCGCGTTCGCGCGGCCGAACCGTTCGCCCAGCTCGGTGTAGTGCGACAGCGCCTGGCTGTGCGCCACCCGCGCACCATCGGGATCACCGGTCAGTCGCCGCACCACGCCCAACTCGTTGAGCGCATAGGCCTGATGGACCCGGTCGTCGAGTTCCCGATAGATGTCCAAAGCCTGCTGCTGCCGCCGAGCGGCCAGCTCGTACTCGCCCTTGAGGCAGTGGACGACTCCCAGGTCACGCAGCGAGTTGGCCTCCCCGTAGCGGTCGCCCAACTCGCGGTAGATGGCGAGGGCTTCTGTCTGCGCCTCCACCGCTGCGTCGAACCGGCTGGTCTGACGGCGCACCATGCCGAGGTCCGCGAGTGCGTTGGCCTGTCCAAGCCGGTGTCCCACCTCGCGATAGATGGCGAGGGCCTCGGTCTGGGCAACGGCTGCGGCGTCATTGTCCGCGGTCAGGTACCAGACGATGCCCGCCTGGTTCAGCGCGTCCGCCTTGCCACGCCGCTCACCGATGGCGTCGTACTCCGCCACCGCTTCGTTGAGCGCCTCGGTCGCCTCGGGGTAGGCAGCCATGAAGCGCCGTACGACACCGAGCTCGGCCAGAGCGTCGGCCAGCGCCCGCCGGTCACCGGTATGCCGCGCGACCTCAGCGGCCGTCCGGTGGAGTCCGACGGCCTGGTCCCAGGGGCCGGCCTGCCGCAGGAACGGAGCCATGGCCGCGGCGAGCCGGATCACGAGATCGTGCAGAGAGAGGCTGTTCGCCCGTCCGATGCAGGCCAGGAGATTGGGCCGCTCGTTCTCCAGCCAGCCCAGGGCCGCCGCCCGCGACTCCATGGGCGGGGTCTCCACCAGTGACGCGTCGTCCGGGGGCGATGGCACGACCGCCCCGCCACGCACGATGTGCCGGTTCGCGTCGGCGAGCCCGGCCAGGTAGTAGGTGCACACACGCTGAACGGTTTGAACGTTCTCCATGCTGTCTCCCTCGTCGGCGAGACCGCGGGCATAGTCGCGTAAGAGGTCGTGAAGCCGGTAACGATTCCCAGGATGCTCGTCGATCAGGTGGTCGTCATAGAGCGCGTCGAGTTGTTGCCGCGCCTCCGCCACCGGGATCGTCCCAAGCACTGCTCCGACATAGCCGTCGATGTCCGTCCCAGGAAAGAAGCCAAGGCTACGGAAGAACCGCTGCCGCTCCGCCGGAAGATCCTCGTAGGACAGCCCGAACGTCCCGGCCACCGCACGCTCGCCGGCACGCAGTTCTCCGAGCCGGTCCCGGGCCGCAAGCAGCCGCTCCCGCAGATCCTGGACGCTCCACGACGGATGATGCCGCAGTCGTGCAGCGAGCAGCGACACCCCCAACGGCAGGTACCCGCACAGCCGCACCAGCTCTTCGAGCACCTCCCGGTCGAGCGCGTCGGAGGGCCGCCCACTGAGCCGCACGAACAGATCGGCAGCGTGGTCCGGCGGCAGCGCTTCGACCGGCAGGACCACTTCCTCGTGCGCCGCCAGCCGCCTACGACTGGTCACGAGCACGAGACAGCCGCCCCCACCCGGCAGCAGCGGCTCCAGCTGCCGGTAGCCGGCGGCGTTGTCGAGGATGAGCAGCGCTCGCTTGTCGGCGAGCCGGCTCCGCCACATGGCTGCCCGCGCCTCGGTGACCGCCCCCACATCGTCGCCGACGGGTATCTGCTGAGTCGGCACCCCGGCAGCCGCCAGCAGCGAGGCCAGCGCCTCGCTCGCCTGCACCGGGCTCCGTCCCGGGGTGTGCCCATTGAGGTTCACGAAAAGCTGCCCGTCCGGAAACCGCTCCGACAGCAGATGCCCGGCGTGCACCGCGAAGGTCGTCTTCCCGACCCCCGGCATCCCGTCGATCACGTGCACCGGCAGGGCATCGCCACTCTCCTGCGAGGCGCGCACCGAGCCCAGCAGCCGCTCCAGCTCGACGGACCGATCGGTGAACGCGGCGCTGTCCCGAGGCAGCGACCGCAACACCAGAGTGGCTCCTGGAGGCTCTGCCCCATCCTCCGGCTGCCTGGGTGGCGCGACAGGCCGCCCGGGAGTCCGCGTCTCGGACAGTGCGGCGAGCAAGGCCGTGAGCCCGACCATCGTCACGCCCAGCATGACGAACGAGAACCAGGGATGCTCCTGCAACCACCCCAGCCAGCCCGGCCACCGCGACTGATCCGACACGGCGTTCGTGACGAGCCCCACGAGCATCGTCGTCACGGCCCCGCCCCCGGCGACGACACCGATCGCGATTCCCCGCCGCAGTCTCATGCGCCTGCCGTCGCACCGGTTGGGGAACGAACCGATTCCACGCCACGGTCGTCAGCCCGCAACGGCACACACAGATCTGACCTGGCCACGAAGGCTACCCCCGAGTTCGAGACCCCAACTCCCCAAGCCGACCAGCCACCAAGGACTTCGGTCAAGGCCGTCTCTGCGCCAACCGCGTGTCTGGTTCGCAGTCCCGGCATGGCCCCTGGCCCTCGAGGGGCGCCTGCCGCACGACGACAAGTCACTCGCACGCGGGAACCGGACCGCCTCCACGTCCGACTACTGCCGAGCCGGGGCCGCGCGGGCCCGAGTCCGCCCGGCACATCGGTCGCGGTGGGAAATGGAGGACGCGTTGGGCGGACTGGATGTCCGGATGCGAGCAGTGCGCTGCCGACACGGCAGGGTGGACGCGGTGTGCGATGTCGACCTCGACGTCGCCGCAGGCGAGCGCGTGGCGCTGACCGGCACCAACGGATCGGGCAAGACCACACTCGTACGAGCCGTGCTCGGCCTGCACCACCCGCTGGCCGGCGAGATCCTGGTGGGCGGCAGGGACACCACGTCGGCCGCCGGCCGTGCCTGGCGGCGCCGGGCCTGCGCCTGGATCCCGCAGAAGCCGGCGGCGGGACGGTTCCCGCTGCTCGCGGGCGAGCTGCTGGACAGCAGCGGGGACGGTCCGGAAGCGGTGCGTGCCGCGGAGCGGCTCGGCGTCGGCCCGTTGACCGGACGCCCGCTGCACACCCTGTCCGGCGGCCAGTTGCAGCGCATGTACCTGGCCCGGGCGGTCGGCTGTGTCGCAGCCGGGGCGGGTGTGCTCCTCGCCGACGAGCCCACCGCGGCACTCGACTTCACCGGCCAGGAACAGGCCGCCGATCTCCTCGCCGAGCTGCCGGTCACCCTGCTGGTCGTCACCCATGACCGGGCGATGGCCGAACGCTGCGACCGGGTACTGGAGATGGCCGCGGGACGGCTCAGGGAGGCCATATGAATCCGCTGAGCCTCGCCACCGCCGACGTGGGCGCACTGCTGCAACTCGTCCCGGTGCAGCGCGCGGGCCTCGCGCTGCTGCTCGCCGCCGTCGGGCTGCCCGTCGTCGGCGTCGTGATCGTCGGACTGGACATCATGCCGGTCCGGTTCGCGATGATGCATGTGGCCCTGCTCGGTATCGCGGTCGGCATGCTCACCGGGCTGGATCCGATGCTGTGCGCCCTACTGGCCTGCGCACTTGCCGGGGCGGGAGTGGCGCCGCTGGCCCGCACCCCCGGCGGGCTCTCCGGAGCGATGGGCCTGCTCATGAGCCTCGCGATCGCCGCGGCGCTGCTGGTGCTCGCGGTCTCCGGCGTCAACGCCGCCGGCGCGTTCGCGCTGCTCTGGGGATCGATCCTGTCCGTGGGCACGGCCGACCTCGTGGTGCTCGGCACGCTCGCCGTCGTCGTACCCGCCCTGCTGTGGTGGCGCCGGCGTGAACTCGCTCTGCTGCTCTACGACCGCGAGCTCGCCGCATGCTCGGGCGTCGCCGTGCGCGGCCTCACCCTCGTGCTGCTCGTCCTTGTCGCCGTGGCCGTCGCCGGGGCGATCAAGCTCACCGGGGCGCTGCTCGTCGACGCCCTGACCCTGCTGCCCGCGCTCGCCGCCCGGCGCCTGGGCAACTCCCTGAAGTCCATCACCGCATGGGCGGTCGGCATCGGGGTCGTCGTCAATCTCGCCGGCTTCCTCACCGCCCTCTGGCTGGACCTGCCGCCCGGCCCGGTCCTCGTCCTGACGGCGGGGGCCGCGGTCCTCGCCGTCCATCTCGTCCCCGAACGGAGAATCAGCTCATGGCGCGCACCCGCGTCCGCTTCCCTTCCCTCCTCGTCGCACTGACCGCACTGACCGCCTCTTTCGCCCTGGTCACGGGCTGCGGCGGCGATACCGGTTCCTCCTCGTCCGCGAAGGTGGAGAAGGGCGAGAAGGGGGAAAGGGACAAGCCCGTGGTGGTCGCCACGACCACCTGGGAAGGGGCCTTCGCCAAGGCCGCCGGTGCCGAGGACGTCAAGGTGATCGTCCCGAAGTCCGTGCACCATGCCCCCGACTACGACCCGAAGCCGTCCGACCTGGCCGCCGTCGCCGCGGCCGACTTCGTGCTGTACGCGCCGTTCGAGCCGTACGCCGAGAAGATCAAGGAGGCGGCCGGGTCCGACGCCGAACTCGTCGAGGTCACCCTCGACAACGACGCCGGTAAGGCGAAGGCCGAAGTGACCCGGCTGGGGGAGCTGTTCGGCACCGAGGCCGCCGCGGCGAAGTGGAACACCGCCTTCGCGACGGAGTACGACAAGCTCGCCGCAGAGGTGAAGAGTGCCTGGCCGGGGAGCAAGCAGCCCACCGTCGTCACCCAGGTGTTCACGGCCTGGTCGGCCCGGCTGGCCGGGGCGAACGTGGTGGGGACGTACGGACCCGAGGCGGTCACCCCCAAGCAGCTGGCCGAACTGTCCGCGAAGAAGCCCCTGTACGTCCTGGAGAACGCCCACATGTCGACGGGCACGGTGCTGCCGGACTCGGGCGCCCGGCAGATCAGGATCGTCAACTACCCCGGTGAGGACCTCGACCTGCTCGCGGTGTACCGCGGAGCGGCGACGGAGCTGAAGAAGGCGCTGGGCGCGAGCTGACCTGCGG
>NZ_JBSGZO010000138.1:0-18340 GCF_053611045.1 Streptomyces sp. NPDC054841
GGCGAGCGGCACCGGCCGGGCGTCGTACGGGCGCGCATTCCCCTCACGCAGCCGACGGCGCCGTACGCACGAAACGAGCCGTACGCACGAAACGAGCCGTACGCGCGAAACGAGCCGAGCGGCAGATACCCGAGCAGCCGGACCGTCAGAAGCCGCGCCGCGCGCCGCCGTCGACCGGGAGCATCACGCCCGTGAGGTACGACGCCGCGGGGGACAGAAGGAACGCCGCCACACGCCCGAACTCCTCCGGGGTGCCGTAGCGCCGCAGCGGGATGCGGGACTCGTTGGCGGTGCGGGCCGCGTCCGCGTCGCCCGAGAGGGCGTCGAGTTCGCGGACGCGGTCCGTGTCGATGCGGGACGGGAGGAGGCCCACGACGCGGATGCCGCGCGGGCCCAGCTCGTCGGCGAGGGACTTGGCGAAGCCGGCCAGGCCGGGGCGGAGGCCGTTCGAGATCGTCAGCCCCGGGATCGGCTCGTGGACCGAGGCGGACAGGACGAAGGCGATGACCCCTCCGTCGCTCAGCGCCGCCGCGGCCTCGCGTGCCAGCCGCACCGCGCCCAGGAAGACCGATTCGAACGCCGACTGCCACTGCTCGTCCGTGTTGTCCGCGACGAACCCGGGCGCCGGTCCGCCGACGCTGATCAGAACGCCGTCGAAGCGGCCGAACTGCTCACGCGCCGCGGCGATCAGGTTCCCGGCGGCCGCCGGGTCGGCGTTGTCCGCCCCGATGCCCACGGCGTCCGGGCCGATCGCGGCTGCCGCGTCCGCGGCTGCCTTCTCGTCCCGCCCGGTGACGATCACCTTCGCGCCGTCGGCGGCCAGCGCTCGGGCCGCGGCGTTCCCCAGGCCCCGGGTGGCTCCGGTGACGACGTAGACACGGTCCTTCAGTCCAAGATCCATGGCCCTATCCTGCCGTTTCGTACGTGGCCCGGGCGAGGGCGGATCCCAACAGTCCGATATGGCCGGGAACGTTCCGTCAGGGCCGGGCAGCCCGTCGGCCGACGCGCCCCGAGTGTTCGCGCGGCGCGCTTCCCTAGGAAGGGCCCTGCGCAGAGGTGGACGCCGACGCCGACGCGGCCGGGGCCGCCGGTTCGGGCGCGGACGCGGGTTCGGTTGCGGACGCGCGTTCGGTTGCGGGCTGCGCGGCCGCAGCCGCCCGGTCCCGCTTCTCACGGCGTACGAGGACGACCCAGCCGATGGGCACACCGGCCGCGAACAGCCACCACTGGACGGCGTACGCCATGTGGGGGCCGATGGAGTCGTGGTCCGGGGCGGCGATCAGCTCGGGCGTGCTTCCGGGCGGCTCGGGCGCCGTCTGCTGCAGATAGCCGCCGAGCACGGGCCTGCCGAGGCCCTTCGCCTGCTGCTCACTGTTGATCAGCATGATCTGACGGGGCGGCAGTCCGCGCAGGTCCTTGATGCCGCTGGCATCCGTCGTCTCGTCGGCCATCAGCCGGCCGGTGACGGTGACCTCGCCCTTGGGCGCGGGAGGCACGACGGGGAACGCCGTCTGGTCGGCCGCGGCGGGCACCCAGCCGCGGTTGACCAGGACGGCGCGGCCGTCGGCGAGGACCAGCGGGGTCAGCACATGGACGCCGACCAGTTCGTCGCTGTTGGTGCGTCGGCGCACGACGACCTCGTGCGCGGTGTCGTACGTCCCCTTCGCGGTGACCCGTCGCCAGTAGTCGGCGCGCGGCACGGTGTGACCCGGGGCGGTCAGTTCGGTGACGGGGACCGGCCGCGCGGTGAGGTTGTCCGAGATCAGCTTGTTCTGGGCGACCCGGTGCTCGTGCCGGTGCAGCTGCCAGAAGCCCAGCTCGACCATCGCGGGAATGAGGACGAGGAAGACGAGGGTGAGGATCACCCACTGCCGGGACAACAGGAAGCGGTACACCCCACGACCGTACAACTCGGTCGTGGGGTGCTCGGAGGGAGGGTCCGTGGACTGGGCGGGGCAGCCCGGGATCCGGTCAGCGGGGGCCGTCGGGGGACTGGTCGGGGGACGCGCTCCGGGGAGCGGCTCGGGGCGGCCTGCCGGGGGCGGGCTCACACTTTGTCGACGATGCCCGCCTTTCCCTCCGCGCGGGCGCAGTGACCGCCGCAGTACCAGTGGCCTTCCACCTCGACGCCCTGGCCGATGATCTGGACCCGGCAGTGCTCGCAGATGGGCGCCATCCGGTGGATGGCGCAGGAGAAGCAGTCGAAGACGTGCACCGCGCCCTGCGCGTGCACCTCGAAGGACATGCTGTAGTCGTTTCCGCAGACCTCGCAACGTGCCATGCGCCGCATGCTCCGGAGCGCGGGAGACCGGAGCAAGATCCAGGCGGGCGGGTCGGCGAGGCTGCACCCGACCGGCGCAGCGGACCTTCGGCGATGTTGCGCCGTCAGGCCTCCGCCGGAGCGACGTCCCTCAGCAACTGCGTGAACGCGGCCTCGTCGACGATCGGCGTGTCGAACGACTTGGCCCGCACCGTCTTCGACGTCGCCGCGTCCGGATCGTTCGTGACGAGCAGACTCGTCAGCCGGGAGACGCTCGTCGCGACATGGAGGCCCGCCTCGATCGCGCGATCCTCCAGCAGCTCCCGCTCGATGGACGTATCACCGGAGAATGCCACCCTCATGCCCTGCTTGAGTGGTTTGTCTGCTTCGTAGCGCCCGGGTTGGGGTACGGGCACGCGGGCCGCCTGCGTGCGGGACGCCAGCTGTTCTGCCGGTACGACGTCTGGTGGCCGACGCGCGGCGCGGGAGGGGCCGAGGACCACTCGGTCAGGGGCCGGCACTCCAGCAGCGGCAGCCGCGCATTGCGCTCCGCCGCCGTGTGCAGACTCGGCCGGAACGCCTCGGCCAGCACCCGCGCGTCGTCCAGCGCATTGTGCGCGCGCCGCTGTACGACGCCGAAGTGCGCCGCGAGCGACTCCAGCTTGTGGTTGGGCAGCGGGAGCGCCAGCTCCTTGGAGAGCGCGATGGTGCACAGGCGCTGCCGTACGGGCGCGACGCGCTCCGCCCGTGCGTACTCCCTGGCGATCATGGACCAGTCGAAGATCGCGTTGTGCGCGACGAGCACCCGGCCGTCCAGCCGGTCCGCGAACTCATGGGCGATATCACTGAAGAGGGGTGCGCCCTCCAGCACATCGCTCGTCAGACCGTGGATCCACACCGGACCCGGATCCCGCTCGGGATTCACCAGCGTGTACCAGTGGTCCTCGACATTGCCCTGGGCGTCCAGTCGATAGACGGCAGCCGACACTATCCGGTCGTCGCGGGCGAGTCCGGTGGTCTCCACGTCGACGACCGCATACCCCTGTGGGTACGCGGTCGGCCACGCTGCTGCTGTCGTACGGTCGTCGAGCATGGTCACAGAGCTTACGGGCCGCCACTGACAGCGCTGTCCCGGCCCGTCCGGGACCCCGGCAGCAGCCGGTCAGAAGAACAGCTTCCGTCCGCACGGCACATGACGGCCCCTGAGCCACCGGAGGGCGGCTCTGGGGGCGGCCCTGATCCTGCCCGTACGGGTGAGGGATCCCGGCCGCGTGCTGCCACCGCATCGGGTGATGCGGCAGGAGCGAGTCCTCCGACGAGCACTGACAAGCTCCGGCAAGCTCTGACAAGTACTGACAAGCCCCAGCCCCCGGCGTTCCGAACAGGCCGTGCCTCAGGTCCCGGAGGGGCGGGGGTCCGAGGGCGTCTGCCCCCGGTCATGCGAGCAGCGCCTCCACCAGCGCCTTCACGGACGTGGCGAACAGCTTCTCCGGGTCGGTCGGACGGGCCAGCGCGCGGGCCAGGACGGGGTCGTCCTCCGCGCTCTCCGTGCCCCACAGCTCCTCCTCGCCGGGTGACTGCACGGGCGCGCTCCCGGTTCCGCTCCACAGGACGACGCCGACGATCTGGAACCGTGTGGCTCGGCACGGCCCTTCACAGGCCCGACCAGATTCGGGGTCGGCGCCCCCCTGCTCCGGGGCGTGCACGGCTCTTTACCGTTCCTGGGCACTGCGAGGCGGGGCCGGCTCTTGTGCAGCGGGTCACCCCGAACGGTCTTGGGTGACCTGGTTCCCCGCGTACGCGCTGCGGCGGCGGCACACGTCCTGCGTGTGATCCAGTTCGCGGCGGGCGGAGTCCCTGTTGCGCAACGAGTCCGGCTGGGCCTGACTGGTCCGATGCCCCGCACCATCCTCCGGTGGTACGGGGGCGGTGCCACTCGACGCCGCGGGTGAACTGCGATGTGCATGTACAACAGTACGAGCCTCTTGCCTCAAGCCGACCGATTTTCCCATGCGTTCACCCGAATGAGGCGTGCCGAAATCGGATGCGCACGTCTCTGGACCCTTTGCCCAGCACGTGTAACTGTGCAGCCCGCATCAGGGAACGCGCCCCCGACGAAGGGTGGTACGACATGGCACGCGTACGGTACGGCGCGCGCACCGAGGCCGAGATCGCGGCCGCCCGCGCAGCCGGCAGCAAACTCCCCGACATCTGGTCCACGGGCGTCGTGGCGGTGTGGGAGACCGACCCGGACGTGGTCGCGGCCGTTCTGCCGCCGCCGCTCAAACCCACCGAACGCCCCCTCGTACGAGCCAACATCAGCAAGGTCGATCTGCCCGGCTATCCGCTCGGCGCGGGATCTGTCGCGGTCGCCGCCGCCCACGGCGACCAGCAGGGCTGGTATCCGCTCGTCATGCCGATGACCCATGAGCGGGCCCTCATCGGCGGCCGTGAGGTCTTCGGCGAGCCGAAGAAGCTGGGCGAGGTGACCGTCGACCGCGAAGGCCTGCTCGTCCGGGCGGCCCTCGCCCGGCACGGGATCGCTTTCGTCGAGGTGCGGGGCGCGGTGAGCGGCCCGCTGCCACTGCCCGAGCCCACCGAGAAGGTGGACTTCTACTTCAAGTTCCTTCCGGCCGTGGACGGAGCCGGCTCGGGCTTCGACGCCGAGCCGGTCCTCGTCCACTGCGTGCGCAACGAGAAGATCCGCAAGCTGGAGCAGCTCACCGGCGATGTCGTGCTGCGCGAGTCGATGTACGACCCGGTCGCCGACCTGCCCGTACGGAAGCTGGTGGAGCTCACCATCGGC
Organism: Streptomyces sp. NPDC054841; assembly: GCF_053611045.1. Lineage (NCBI taxonomy): Bacteria > Bacillati > Actinomycetota > Actinomycetes > Kitasatosporales > Streptomycetaceae > Streptomyces > Streptomyces sp. NPDC054841. The sequence continues at coordinate 5,067 of NZ_JBSGZO010000138.1, forward strand.
GAGAAGACCACCGACCAGAAGGGGCGCGTGGCGGAACGGGTCAGTGCACAGGCCCTTCTGCCGTACATCCACCAGCGCTACGACGACCCGCAGCAGATTCTCGACGGACCGCCGGAGGGGAGCGTCCGATGAGGCTGGCGCGCGGACAGGTCGCCGTCGTCACCGGCGCGGCGAGCGGCATCGGACTGGCGATGGCGCGGAGGTTCGCGGAGGAAGGCCTGAGGGTCGTTCTCGCGGACGTCGAGGAGGGCGCGCTGGGCAAGGCCGTGGACGATCTCGTCGCGGGCGGCGCGGACGTCCTCGCCCAGGTCGTGGACGTCTCGGACCGGGACTCCGTACGGCGCCTCGCCGACGCGGCCTACGAGACCTTCGGCGCCGTGCACGTGCTGTGCAACAACGCGGGCGTCGGCTCCGGCGCCGAGGGCCGGATGTGGGAGCACGAGCCGAACGACTGGAAGTGGGCGTTCGCCGTGAACGTGTGGGGTGTCTTCCACGGCATCCAGGCCTTCGTCCCCCGGATGATCGCCGGCGGTGAGCCCGGCCACGTGGTCAACACCTCGTCGGGAGACGGCGGTATCGCCCCGCTGCCCACCGCGTCCGTGTACGCCGTCACCAAGGCGGCGGTCGTGACAATGACCGAGTCGCTGTACGCGCATCTGAAGGCGGAGGGCGCGCGGGTGGGGGCCTCGGTCCTCTTTCCCGGCCCGCACATGCTCCGCACCCGCCTGTGGGAATCGCACCGCAACCGGCCGTCGCGCTACGCCAAGGAGCGGCCGCGGAAGACCCCGTACCGCAGCCTCGACCAGTGGGAGGCGGCGATGAGGGCCGCAGGGCACGAGGTGACGTTCACACCGGTGGACGAGGTCGCCGCGCATGTCGTGGACGGGATCAGGGCCGACCGCTTCTGGATGCTCCCGGCGAGCGAGCACAGCGACCGGCAGATCCGGGCGCGCTCGCAGTCGATGCTGAACCGCTCCGCGCCGGACTACTTGGAGAGCTTCATTCTCGACTGAGCGTCGAGCACGTCCACGGCGAATCCGCGGCGGATTCGCGGCGATTCCGCGGCGAATCGGCCCGCGAATCTGAGGCCGATCCGCCCGCCGATCCGCCCGCGAATCTGCGGCCGATCCGCGGTGATCTCGCAGCGATCCGCGGCGAGCCCGCGGACATTTCGCAGCCATCCCGCAGCCATCCCGCAGCGATCCCGATCGAGGTGAGCGCGTTGACAGAGCCGAACGACCCATATCTGATCATTTCCTCCGACTGCCACGCCGGCCTGCCCACCGAGCAGTACCGGCCCTACCTCGACTCCCGCTTCCACCGCGACTTCGACGAATTCCTCGCCGGGCGCGACCGCCGCCGCGAGGAGATGACCCGCCTCGGCGTACGCAACGAGGCCTTCGCGAGCAAGTGGTTCAGCGACAACGAGGAAGGCCTGCGCGGCGGCTGGGACACCGCGCAGCGGCTCAAGGAACTCGACGGCGACGGGGTGGCCGCCGAGGTCGTCTTCCCCGACGGGGACGCCGTCGACAGCCGGACCGCCGCCCCGTTCGGCGTAGGGCTCGGCCTCTCCGGCGACCAGGACCCCGACCTCGGCATGGCGGGCGCGCAGGCGCACAACCGCTGGCTCGCCGAGTTCGTCGGCGGGAACGCCGAGAACGCGGTGCGGCACTGCGGAGTCGCCCTCCTCCCCGTCACCGGCGACGTCGACCGTGTCGTCGCCGAGATCCACCGGGCCAGGGAATCCGGTCTCGGCGCGCTCATGATCCCCTCCATGTGGGTGGACAAGGCCCCGTACCACGACCGGCGTTACGACCCCGTCTGGGCGGCCGCCGCCGAGACCGCCATGCCGCTGGTCACCCACTCCGGCGCCGCGCCCCGCCACGAGTACGGAGACCACCTCGGCATCTACGTCTCCGAGGTCACCTGGTGGCTGGCCAGGCCGCTCTGGTTCCTGCTCTGGTCCGGGGTCTTCGAGCGGCACCCCGGACTGAAGTTCGGCGTCGCCGAGTCGGGCTGCTGGTGGCTGCCCAACCTGTTGTGGTTCATGGACCGGCTCTACCTCGGCGCGCACGGCGGCAAGAAGCTCTCGCCCTTCGCCGAGCTGAAGCGGCCGCCCAGCGAGTATCTGGACCGGCAGATCTTCATCTGTGCCACCAACACCAAACGGCGCGAACTCGCCCAGCGGTACGAGATCGGCATCGACAACATCCTCTGGGGCTCCGACTTCCCCCACCCGGAGGGCACCTGGCCCAACACCCGTGCCTGGTTGAAGAACACCTTCCACGACATCCCCGTCGCGGAGACCCGTCGCATCCTGGGCCTCGCGGCCGCCGAGGTCTTCGGGTTCGACACCGACAAGCTGGCCCCGATCGCCCGCCGTATCGGCCCGACCCCGGCCGATCTCGGCCAGTCCGAGGACCAGCCGGCCGTCGAGGCGTCATGGGCCAGGTCGCGCGAGGTCGGCCGCCACTGGCTGACCGACCACGACTTCCCGTCCCTGGGGGTGTCCCCATGAGCGAGGACCGCTACACGGTCATCTCCGCCGACTGCCACGCGGGCGCCGATCTCCTCGACTACAAGCCGTATCTGGAGAAGCGCCACCACGACGACTTCGACGCATGGGCGGCGACATACGTCAATCCGTACGAGGACCTCCTCGCCGACACCGCCGACCGCAACTGGAACTCGGACCGCAGGGTCGCCGAGCTGGAGGCCGACGGAATCGTCGCCGAGGTCGTCTTTCCCAACACCATCCCGCCGTTCTTCCCCTCCGCATCGCTGATGGCTCCGGCGCCGACCCGCGAGGAGTACGAGCAGCGCTGGGCCGGGCTGCGCGCCCACAACCGCTGGCTCGCCGACTTCTGCTCCCTCGTCCCCGGCCGCCGGGCGGGTGTCGCACAGATCCTGCTGAACGACGTGGACGAGGCGGTCGCCGAGGTCCGCCGCAGCAAGGAGTCAGGCCTCACCGGGGGGATCCTGCTGCCCGGCGCCCCGCCCGGGTCCGGCATCCCGGAGCTGTACTCGGCGACGTACGACCCTCTGTGGGCGGTCTGCGAGGAGCTCGACGTACCGGTCAATCACCACGGCGGATCCGCCTCCCCGCCGCTCGGCGACGAACCGGCCGCGCGGGCCGTCTTCATGGTGGAGACGACGTGGTTCTCGCACCGGGCGCTCTGGCACCTGATCTTCGGCGGTGCCTTCCGCCGCCACCCCGGGCTGAAACTGGTGCTGACCGAACAGGGCTCGGGCTGGATCCCGGCGGTCGTCGAGATGCTCGACTACTACCACGGGCGGCTCGTCGCCGCGGCTTCCCGGGCCTCCACCGCGGAGTCCAAGTTCGGTGCCGGTCTTGCCGCCTCGATGGGCAAGGGCCCGAGCGAGGTCTGGCGCGACAACTGCTTCGTCGGCGCGAGCTTCATGCGCCCCCATGAGGTGCCGCTGCGCGACCGGATCGGCCTCGACAAGATCATGTGGGGGAGTGACTACCCGCACGACGAGGGCACGGCCCCGTACTCCCGCGAAGGCCTCCGCATCGCCTACGCGGGCCTGCCGCGCGAGGAGATAGCGGCGATGGCGGGCGGGAACGCGGCCCGGGTGTACGGCTTCGATCTCGATCTGCTGGACGGCATCGCGGCGCAAGTCGGCCCCACGGTCCCGGAAATCGCCGAACCCCTGAAGGAGGCCCCGGCCGACGCCACCAGCCCCGCCTTCGCCCCGGGCGGGTCGGTACGCGTCTGGTGACCGTCCGGGATGAGACCCTCCCCGGGTGACCGAACCGACGCACCACGAGCCCCACGGCGAACCCCTTGGCACCCGCCTCAACTGGCTCCGCGCCGCGGTACTCGGCGCCAACGACGGCATCGTCTCCACCGCGGGCCTCGTCGTCGGCGTCGCGGGCGCGACCAGCGACCGGGCGGCCCTGCTCACCGCCGGCCTCGCCGGACTGCTCGCCGGCTCCATGTCCATGGCGGCCGGCGAGTACGTCTCGGTCTCCACCCAGCGCGACTCCGAGAGGGCGGCGCTGGCCGTCGAGAAGCGCGAACTGCGGGAGCAGCCGGAGGCCGAACTCGACGAGCTCACCAACCTGTTGGAGGACCGCGGCCTCTCGCGCGAGGTGGCCCGCGAGGCCGCGGTCCAGCTCACCGAACGCGACGCCCTGCGCGCGCATGCGCGGGTCGAGCTGGGCATCAACCCCGACGAGCTGGCCGACCCCTGGCACGCTGCGGGCGCGAGCTTCCTGGCGTTCACGGTGGGCGCGCTGCTGCCGCTGCTGGCCATCGTGCTCCCGCCCGCGACGGTGCGGCTGTGGGTGACCGTGGCGTCGGTGCTCGTCGCGCTGAGCTTCACCGGCTGGTGGAGCGCGCGGCTGGGGGCGGCGCCGGTGGGGCGGGCGGTGGTGCGGAACGTGGGCGGGGGAGCGCTGGCGATGGGGGTGACGTACGCGGCGGGGTCGTTGCTGGGTGCGGCGGGGGTTTAGGGCTTCCGGACCACGCGGCCGGGCGGAAACAGCTCCTCGCCGGTGAGCAGCGTCCCCTTGTGGGCGAAGATCTCGAGCTGCTCGTTGCCGGCCAGCGGCGAGATGTCGACGTAGCCGCAGTCGCCGAGTGACAGGCGGGTCAGCCTGGGCAGCTCCCGCAACGGTTCGAGGCCGCAGGCGAGTCGGCTGCGACCCACGTACAGTTCGGTCAGTCCTCGATGACGCACCACGGTGGCGAGATCGAGCGACGACTGGTCGATGATCTGCAGGGTGTGGAGCGGAAAGTCTTACGCTTCGATGGCTTTTAAACCCTCATACGCCTCGCGCAGGTCGGGCGCCTCCGGTAGCTGTCTGGCCTCAACCACGTTGACCACTTCCAGCGCTCGCCAATGATTGGACGGCACTACCCTGCCGCTCAGCATGGCTTTCTGGGCGGAATCACAGGCTTCGTCAAGGCGGTTGCCTGCGAGGAGAACTAGCGCCAAATCGATGTTGGCGGAGGCCACACGGCGGGGCCATTTGCTGACGTCGTTGGAGGGACTCAGACGCTTAATGACCTCACGCGCGTACGGCTCCGCGGCAGCATCGCCCAACCATGCGAGGGTAGTTGCTGTGTAGGCGAGTGCCTTTGCAGGGTCGTACTGGTAATGGTGCTCTGTCGGGCGCTCCGAAATCTCCAGCGTGGCAGCCATCTTCTGCACCCGGTCAATAGCCACGTATGTGTCTTTGGCTTGGCCAAGCCTCGCGCGTGCCCGCCCTTCCTGGGCGGTGGCCTGAATCAGGGCCGACGCTCCCGCAGGTGCGATGTCCTGAGCGGCTAGGGACAGTTCAAGCGCCCGCACATAGTCGCCATTCGTCAGCACGCGCCACGCGTCGGTTTCGTAGCACCATGCTTCGATTTCCGGGTGTTCTGCTTGCCGCGCGAGCGTCACCGCGGCTTGCAGTCTGGCCGTTGCCGCGTGCTCTTGTTTCAAGTCGATATGCAGCGTTGCACCAAGCAGGGACAGCCAACCCCCGACGACCAGCAAGCGCCGATGTTCCGAAAGCGTCTTGCGTGCGTCGAGTAGGTGCACGACATACGCGGAGTGCTGCCGTACGCGCTCCAGTAGTTCGGCCGGAGGAGTGACCGGGTATGCCGTCGCCAATTCATCAAAGGTGCGCTCTAGGCGCGTGAGTGTTTCCGTCCCAACGTCGCTTGCCTGCACGCGTCGAGTCAATTCCCAAGCGGCCATCTCATCATCGTTGGTCGGCTGAGTCGGAGTTATCCAACTGGGCGCCGCAGCAACGGGCAGAGCATCCGCCGCTAGCAATTCGTCCAGCTCTCTGGACGTGAGCCGCAAGAGCTTTGCCATCTTCGGCCGTTGGTGCGGTTGGGGGTCTACCTCGCCCCGCTCCCAGCGCTGCACCGTGGTGCGGTCGACGCTCAGGGCGTCCGCGAACTGTTCTTGTGTGTACCCGCTCGCCTTCCGGCGCCGCGCTAGGCGCTGCCGCTTACCTGCCATGCCCGTACTCCGTCCGGGATGCCGTCTCCGCTGGTCAGCGTACCGCGTGCAGCCAACACGCTGCCTAAATGCGGCACTTCTGCCGTGGTGCAGCCTGCATGCAGCGCGGCAGCGTGGCCAGACACAAGGACCCCAGCGACCGCGCGAACGGCCCTGGGGCATGGCCGACCCGAATGGAGCGGGACGACGTGACAGAGACTATCCGCCGCGCACTCGATTGGGTGACAGCGGTGCTCATCGGGCCGCCTGGCAGGCACAGGGCCCAGGCGCCCCAGGCTGCCGCCCAGGCAAACGCCCAACTCGACCCCGCCGTATGCGGCGCCCGACTGGTCGCAGCGCGCAGGCAGCGCGAGAGGCGCGCCCCATGCGTGCCGACCCTGCCGGAGCCTCGCGCACAGTGGTTCCCGCCCACGCCCTGGGAGCGTCCCATGGCCCTGGTCCGGCCCTACCTGCTGTGTCACCTGGGCGAGGACTGGCGCCATGCGGTGACCGGAAAGGGCGCGTGATCACATGGCTATCACCATCGCTGTGTATCGGGTCAATGGCGAGACAGGCGCCCGGACAGAAGTTCAGGACAAGGTCACGCACCTGTGCCCCCCGGACAAGCCGTCCGATGCGGGATTCCGATTCCCGCCCTGCGAATGCCCGCCCTGCAAGGCAAGTCGACAGGCCAGAGGGGCGACGCTGTGACCCGGACCGGGCGCATCGGGGCCGTACTCATGTCAGCAGACAGCGCCACGCTACAGGCGTACGGGGCGTGGCTGGAGCACGCCCAGGGCTGCGCAGGCTGCACCACTGCCGACAAGGCCGATAGCGGCTGTGCGGCCGGTCAACACCTGTGGCGCACCTATCGGGATTCGCGCCAACACGCAGCGCCCGCATAGGCGCCCCAGCAAGACCAGCAAGAAGCCCGATGGCGGCCGATTCCGGGCAAGGGCCGCGACGAATGACCCCCGTGCCGGTGTACCCCCGCCGATCCGGCACGGGCCGCGCCCCCTCAACTGCCAGCCGTCATCGCGCGGTTGAGGGGCGCTGTACCAAACGGCGCGGGGACCGAATCCCCGCAAGGCAAGGAAGGGAATTCACCATGGGCACCATCACCAACGGACGCAGCACCAAGACGTACGAGAATCACAACGCCCCGGGCCTGGACTGGCGCAAGTCCAGCCGCACCGACCTGGACCCGATCCTCAAGGACTGCGTGATCGTCGCCACGGCGCCGGACGCCGACAGCCACCCTCACCCGCACGTCCCGGACGGTACCCGCATGGTGGCCATGTCCGACGACAAGGACCCCGCCAGCCCGGTGCTGTACTTCACGCGTGCCGAGTTCACGAAGTTCGCCGATGGCGTCTGCGCCGGTGAGTTCGACGATCTCATGGCGACTGACGTGGAGATGAAGCAGGCCGCGGACGTCGTGGCTGACTGACCATGAACGCGCAAGAGGTCACCGCGGCGTTCGCGCACGTGCAGAAGCGGTTCAACGGCTCCCCGTGCCGGGAGTGCAAGGGCCGCAACACCGTGGCGCTCGTCGTATATGGGGGCGCGGTCGTCGTCTCGTGTGAGACCTGCGGCGGAGCCACCCGCAAGGGGCAGCTCACTTCCGGATAGGAGCCGACTGCCACTGAGCACCTGCGCCCCCCAACTGCCCTTCCTCCCCTGGGCGGCTGGGGGGCGCTGTGCCGTGTCCGGTATGTCATGGGCGGAGTCCTGGAACGGTAACGGTTCGGACTCGGTATCTGGCGCCCAGGACCGCGCGCTACCTTTGGATTCCGCTCGTTTCCGCAGGTCAGGCGCACCCACTACTAGGAAAGCGCACCGGGCGGAGCCCCGGTTCGGGAAGGGGCGGGGAGGGGCAGTGTCGATGCGCGCTCCGCCGCGTGGGCCCGCCGCAGGCGCTCTACGCCCACGTCGGCGCGTCCGCGCCCCACATGCCCGGCGGGCGTGACCAGTCCTCCGGGCCGCCAGCGAACGACACCGGCGGCAGCGCGTACCGCAGCCTGCCGAGCGGGCTGTCGGTCTCGGCCGTACGGCGGCCGGGATCGTCCGCCCCGGCTTCGCCGGTCCCGGGCGGCGCCGGCGACAGCCCGTGCATCAGGAAGCGCGCCGTACGGGCCAGCGCCAGCCGGACCAGACGGGTACCGCCGTCGTCCTCCTGCTCGGTCAGGGATCTGAGCACCGCCGCCGCGAGCAGATAGCCCGTGCCGTGGTCGAGAGCCTGCGCGGGCAGGGCGCCGGGAGCGTCCGCCGAACCCTCGGACAGGGCGATGCCACTGGCGGCCTGGACGAGGCTGTCGAAGCCGCGCCGTCCGCCCCACGGACCCTCGTCGCCCCACGCCGACAGCTGGGCCACGACCAGACCCGGCCTGGCCAGGCCGAACCGGTCCAGCGCGCCCGGGCGGTAGCCCGTGACCAGCACATCCGCCCGGTCCAGGAGCTCGCCGAAGGTCCGCCGGTCCCCAGGGCTGTTCAGGTCGAGCGTCGCGGACCGCTTGCCGAAGCCGGTGTCGGCGTGCTGGTCCGGGAGTTCGGTCAGCCGGGGCGGGTCGATGCGCAGCACATCCGCGCCGAGCAGCGCGAGCGTACGGGTGGCCACGGGGCCTGCGATGACCCGGGTCAGATCGAGGACCCGCAGCCCGCCGGACCGGCGCCGGGGAGCCGCGTCGTCGAGCCGCTCCCGGACAACCAGCGGCTGCCGCGCCGCGGCCGCGCCCTGTGGATGCGCCGCCCACTCCTCGGGCGTACGCACCGCGACCGCCAGGCCTCCTGCCGCGTACACCGCCTCCTCGGCGTCCCGCGCCCGCCGCCCGGCGAGCGCTTCCTCCACACCGTCCTCGTCCGTGCCCAGCGCGGCCAGCAGGGCGGCCCGGTGGTGCGGGTAGTTGGCGTGCGTACGCACCCAGCCGTCGGCCGTGCGCCAGAAGCGGGACAACGGCGCGAACGTGACGGGGGGCCGTCCGTCCACCAGCAGGTGCCGCTCGCTCACGAACGCCGTGGCCACCGCTCCGTCGTCGACCCGCACCGCCGGGACCGGACCGCCGGCGCCGCGCGCGGCGTGCTCCGCCGCCGCGAGCGAGCACACCGCCACCGTGGCGCGGGCCAGCTCCATGACCGGCAGCCGGGCCGCGAGCAGCCCCGACGGGCCGCCGTACGAGACCCGCCCGGTGAGTCCGGGGTCGCCGCCGAGCGCCGCCCACAGCCGCTCCGTACCGCCGGACCTTCCGGGAGTGAGCGACCCGCCGGACCTGTCGGCCCCCTGGAGCCCCTCGCGCCCGCTGTGCCCATCGAGCCCCTCGCGCCCGCCGCGTGAAGGAGTGTCAGTCATCCCCGCACTATGGCACCCGGTGCCAGGCGCGGACATGGAAAGGGCCGGACGCGACCGTTCACGCCCGGGCCCTCCCTCCAACCGCCTTACCAGCGCACCGCGTCCAGTGCGTCCGTCATCCCGGCCCCGTAGAAGCCGTTCTCGCTCTCCCCGCCCTCGCACACCGCGTCGACCTTGCCGTCGCCGTCGTAGTCGTACGGGTTGGTGCAGCCGTGCTCGTCGGCCTGCGCGTACAGCAGCGCCTTCACCCCGGTCGGCGAGATGTACGGGTGCTTCGACCTGATGAGCGCGACGACACCCGCGACATGCGGGGACGCCATGGACGTGCCGGCCTTGTAGGTCCAGGTGTGGCCGCCCTTGAACGTCGTCGAAAGGATCCGGCCATTGGTGGCCGGAGCCTCCGGCGGCTGGTACGCCGTGGAGTCACCGCCCGGCGCCGCGATGTCGACGACCCCCAGGCCGTAGTTCGAGTACGACGACTTCAGGCCCTTGGCGCCGGTCGCCGAGACCGTGACGAGATCCGGCAGCATGGCCGGGATCTCCAGGCACTCGCGCAGATCGACGACCCGCGACACCGGGGTGGTGTCGTTCGGGCTGGTCGTGTCGGTGACCTCGCCGCCGGCGAGGTCCGTACGGGAGTTGCCGGCCGAGGCGACGTTCACCGCGCCCTTGCGCTCCGCGTACCGGGTGGCCCGGGTGAGCGTCTCGACCAGGGCCTTCTGGTCCTCGTCGGTCTTGCAGTTGTAGAGCCACGGGTCGGTGTAGAAGCTGCTGTTGGTCACATCGGCCCCGTGGTCGGCGGCCCACATGAAGCCGCAGAGGACGGCCTCGGTGTTGTAGAACCCGTCCGGGTTGACCACCTTGATGCTGGAGACCTTCACACCCGGAGCGACACCGGTGACGCCGAAGCCGTTCCTGGCGGCGGCGATGGTGCCCGCCACATGCGTGCCGTGGTCGCTCTCGGCGGCCGTCGGCCGCCAGGCCCCGTCCTTGGAGACCGGCACGCCGCTCACGCAGTCGGCCGATCCCGCACGGTCGAAGTTCGGCGCGATGTCCGGGTGGGTGTCGTCGACGCCCGAGTCGAGGACGGCGACCGTGACGTTGCTGCTGCCCAGCGTCCGCCGGTGCGCCTGGTCCGCCTTGATGGCGGGCAGGTCCCACTGCAGCGGCTCCAGCGGATCCTGCTCGTCGGTCGCGTTCGCCGCGGCCGCCTTCATCTGCGCGGGGGTGAGCGGCTGTTCCGCGTCGATGGCGTCGTCGGTCTGCTCGGCCAGCGGGCTGGTGCGGGTGGCACCCGCCGAGGCGACACCCGGCACCGTGCGGATCTGCCGCGCGAAGCCGGGGTTCCGCGAGTGGACGACGATGACGCCGATCCGGTCGTAGGTGATCACCACCGTGCCGCCGGCCCGCTCGATCGCCTGCATCACCGACGTGGCGCTGAAGTGACCGCCGGAGGTGTTGACGACGTACGACAGATTCGGGCCGCTCAGATTCGGGCCGCTCGCCGTGACGGCAGTGGGAATGTCGTCGGAGGGTGCGGCCGTCGCCGCACCCGCGGGCAGGAATCCGAGTGACGCCGTGAGTGCCAGACCGGTGGGCAGAGCTGTTGCGCGCTTGAGTCCGGCCGGCAGATGAGCCACGGGGTCTCCACATCGTCCTGGTGAGCCGCCCGGACACGGCGCGTGAACGGGCGGGTACGTGACGAGCGAAGCTATCGCCATTTATCAGCACAAATCAACGACTTCGGGGCGCGGTACGGAAAGTTCGCCGGAAACTCCCGACAGGAAAAGGCCCAAGGTGAACCGCTTCGGGGTGCCTTCCGTGCCGTTGTCAGGGGGAGGAGCAACATCACCGCTCCCCCCGCACATGCAGAGGTCTTAACCGTCCATGCCTACCGCACCCGCGTCGCGAGGAGATTCCGTGGCTACCGATGCACCGCCGCCGCCCGGCGGCACGGACACCAGTCCCGTCCAGCTCACGACAGAGTCGTTCGTCGAGGTGCAGGAAAGTGCGGAATTCGGCGAACTGCGCCGCACCTACCGCTCCTTCGCCTTCCCCCTGACCATCGCCTTCATCACCTGGTACCTGCTGTACGTCCTGCTGTCCAACTACGCGGGCGGCTTCATGGGCACCAAGCTCTTCGGCAACATCAACGTGGCCCTTGTCCTCGGGCTCGCCCAGTTCGCCACCACCTTCCTCATCGCCTGGGTCTACTCGCGGCACGCGGCCGACAATCTCGACCCCAAGGCGGAGGCGATCAAGTCCCGGATGGAGGCCGACGCATGAGCAGCACCACCCTCCAGAACGTACAGCTCGCGGCATCGAGCGCCACCGCCGAGCACCGGCCGCTGATCATTACGCTCTTCGCGGCCTTCGTCGTCGCGACGCTGTTCATCACCGTCTGGGCAGGCCGGCAGACCAAGGACGCCGCCGACTTCTACGCCGGCGGCCGCCAGTTCACCGGCTTCCAGAACGGCCTCGCCATCTCCGGCGACTACATGTCCGCCGCGTCCTTCCTCGGTATCGCCGGTGCGATCGCACTCTTCGGGTACGACGGCTTCCTCTACTCCATCGGCTTCCTGGTCGCCTGGCTGGTCGCCCTGCTGCTCGTCGCCGAACCGCTGCGCAACTCCGGCCGCTTCACCATGGGCGACGTCCTCGCCTATCGCATGCGCCAGCGCCCGGTCCGTACCGCCGCCGGAACCTCCACCATCGTGGTCTCGATCTTCTATCTGCTCGCGCAGATGGCGGGTGCCGGCGTGCTCGTCTCGCTGCTGCTCGGCATCACCAGCGACGCGGGCAAGGTCGCGATCGTCGGCCTGGTCGGCGTTCTGATGATCCTCTACGTCACCATCGGCGGCATGAAGGGCACCACCTGGGTACAGATGGTCAAGGCCGTCCTGCTCATCGCGGGCACCCTGCTCATCACCTTCCTGGTGCTGTGGAAGTTCAACTTCAATGTCTCCGACCTGCTCGGCAAGGCCGCCGAGCAGAGCGGCAAGGGCGCGGCCTTCCTGGAGCCCGGCCTCAAGTACGGCGCCACCAGCACCTCCAAGCTGGACTTCATCTCGCTCGGCATCGCGCTGGTGCTCGGCACCGCGGGCCTGCCGCACATCCTGATCCGCTTCTACACCGTGCCCACCGCCAAGGCCGCCCGTAAGTCGGTCATCTGGGCCATCGGCATCATCGGCGGGTTCTATCTGATGACGATCGCGCTGGGCTTCGGCGCGGCCGCGCTCGTCGGTCCGGAGGAGATCACCGCCTCCAACAAGGCGGGCAACACCGCCGCGCCCCTGCTCGCCCTGCACATCGGCGGCGTCGACTCGGCGGGCGGCGCGATCCTGCTCGCCGTGATCTCCGCGGTGGCCTTCGCCACCATCCTCGCCGTCGTCGCCGGACTCACCCTGGCGTCCTCGTCGTCCTTCGCGCACGACATCTACGCCAACGTCATCCGCAGGGGACAGGCCAGCGAGAAGGAAGAGGTCCGCGCGGCCCGCTGGGCGACCGTCTTCATCGGCATCGTCTCCATCGCCCTCGGCGCGATGGCCCGTGATCTGAACGTGGCAGGACTGGTCGCGCTCGCCTTCGCGGTCGCCGCCTCCGCTAATCTGCCCACGATCCTCTACAGCCTGTTCTGGAAGAGGTTCACCACACAGGGCGCCCTGTGGTCGATCTACGGCGGCCTGATCTCGTCGGTGGTCCTGGTGCTGTTCTCCCCGGTCGTCTCCGGCAAGCCGTCCTCGATGTTCCCGTCCGCGGACTTCGCCTGGTTCCCGCTGGAGAACCCCGGCCTCGTCTCCATCCCGCTGGGCTTCCTGCTCGGCTGGATCGGCTCCCTGCTCTCGAAGGAGGAGCCGGACGCGGGCAAGTACGCAGAGCTGGAGGTCAAGTCCCTCACAGGCATCGGCGCCCACTGAGGAGGAATCCTTCATACGCATGACCGCGGCCGCGTCGTAGGGTCCTACGA
>NZ_JBSGZO010000139.1:0-18282 GCF_053611045.1 Streptomyces sp. NPDC054841
GGCCTGGAGTTCGCGGCCACCCCCGAGGAGGCCGTCGACATCGTCAGCGGGCTGTGGCGCAAGGACTCCGGCAGCCACGCCGAGCTGCGGAAGATCGCGTTCACCTCGGCGGGCCTTGTGGTGCCCAGCGAGGCCCACGGTCCGAAGGCCCCGCCCGGGGTGCGCTGTACCGCGAGGACGACGTCCCGGCGGTAGTCGGCGGCGCGCTCGCCGATCGTCGTGCGGGTGCCGAGGACGGCGATTCGGCCGTCGGGGAGGCGTACCGACGTCACCCCGCTGTCGATACCGCCGCCGGGCAGCAGCCGTGGCCCGGTCCATGCCGTGGCGCCCGCCGCACGGTGCCAGACCGCCAGCCGGTCGTCGAGCACGGAGAACGCCCATGCCGCGCCGTCCGCGCCCTCCTGCGCCCAGGACGTCGAGTCGCCCCGTGTGTAGCGGACCGTCTGCGCCCAGCCGTGCGCGGCGGGCCGCGCGGCCACCTTGCGGTCGCCGCACCCCGCCGGGTCGCCGCAGTGATCGGTGCCGTCCGTCCAGGCGTACGTCTTTAGGGTGCGCAGCTTGGCCTCGGCGGTCGCCGGGTCGAGGGTGTGCGGCAGACCGCTGGTGAAGTACCCGAGATACGTCTGGACGCCGAAGTGCGGGCGCGGCTCGGAAGTCCCCGTGGTCCCCGCGGTCCTTGCAGCCCCCGTGGTCCCCGCAGCCCCCGCGGTTCCGGCGTACCGTTCGAGTGCCGCCTGGGCGAACCGTGCCCCGTACATGTGGTCCTGGTGGTCGGCGTACGTGCCGTTCGCCGTACGGCCCGGCGTCGGGTCCTGCATCCGCACGAACGTCGGCCGGAACCGCTCCAACAGCCCCGCGATCGTGTCGACGACCTGCTGCTTCGTGTACGAGAAGCCCTCCCGTACCGGCGCACCGGAGGCGAGCTGCGACGCCAGTGTGTCCACGCGGCCGTCCCACAGGCCGTGCAGGCTGTGCGGCCGGTCGCCGCGTATGCTGCCGGCCTCGTGGAGCTGCACCCAGACGAGGCTGATCTCGGGTCGGGCGCGGAGGGTGTCCAGCTCGGCCCGGCCGCCGCCCGCCGTGGGTATGGACGTACGCGACCAGGAGCTGGTCCGGTCGCCGGTGGCCATCTCGGCGTAGGCCGCGCGTATCCCGTTCTGGCGGGCCTCGGCGTACGCGGCCTTGTCGGCGGCGGGCGGACGCGGGTCGCCGCGGGGGGCGTTGACCCCGTCGGACTCACCGGCCGTGAGATACACCGAGGTCAGGCTGCGGCCGGTGGCGATCGACTGGCTGGTGTCCGGGTTCATGAAGAACAGGTCGTCATCGGGGTGGGCGACGATCTGCATCACCGTCTCGCCGACGGTGGTGCGTACCGGCTGCACGGCGGGCGCCGTGGGCCGCGTCTCGGGGCGCGCCACAGGGGCCTCGTCGGGCACGGACACGGTGGCGTCGGCGAGCCCGGCCAGCGGAGCCAGGGCGAGAGCGGCGACCAGACCGTGCCGGAACAGACCGCGTCGGAACCGGCCGCGTCGGAACCGGCCGCGTTGGGACCGGCCGCAGTCGCACTCGCAGCAGCGCAGGGCAGGGCGCAGCCGGCAGCGGCCAAGGCCTGCCCCGGCCCTAGGCAAGGAGGGCATGACGACGGTGCTTCCGGATGGGGCGAAAGGTGCTTGGCGTCATAGAAGACCGGAATTCCTGGAATGCGGGCTGTCTCGCCCGGACGACGAAGACCACGACGAAGACCACGACGAAGACCACGACGAAGACCACGACGAACATCACGGCACGGCACCCCACGGCGCTGCGCGGCACGGCACCGCACTGCACCACCCTCATGACCAGAGTCCTGCGAGCGCCCCCTCCCCGCACCTGCGACTAGGCTCGGACCGGGATCCGGACCTTGATCGGAGGCGGCGGGATGACATCGGTGCCGGGGCGCAGGAGCAGTACCTTCACCCGTCTGCTGCGGCACGGCTTCACCCACCCCGCCGTCGCCGAGCGATTCCTCGGCCTGCCCGAGATGGCGCCCGTACGAGCAGACTCCGTCCTCCTCGACGCGCTGGGCGCGACCGCCGACCCCGATCTGGCGCTGCGCGGACTCGTACGCCTGGTCGAGGCGCAGGAGCCCGAGGAACGGCGGGTACTCCTCGACACCCTGATCTCCGCGAAGCCGCTGCGTGACCGGCTGCTCGGCGTGCTCGGCGCGTCCGAGGCCCTCGGTGACCATCTGGCGCGGCACCCGCACGACTGGCATGCGCTCGTGATGTACGAGGCGGTGGATCTGCACCCCGGTGTGGAGGAGTTCGAGCGCGGGCTCGCCGATGCCACCGAACCGGTGTCGCTGCGTGTCGCGTACCGCCGCTGTCTGCTGTCGATAGCGGCCCGCGACGTGTGCGGCACCACGGATGTCGCCCAGACCGCGGCCGAGCTCGCCGACCTGGCGACGGCAACGCTCCGGGCAGCACTCGCCATCGCCCGTACCGCCGCGCCCGAGGACGCCGCCATGTGCCGGCTCGCGGTGATCGCCATGGGCAAGTGCGGCGGCCACGAGCTGAACTACGTCTCCGACGTCGACGTGATCTTCGTCGGGGAGCCGGTCGAAGGGGCCGACGAGCCGCAGGCACTGAAGGCCGCGACCCGGCTCGCGTCGCACCTCATGCGGATCTGCTCGGAGACGACCGTCGAGGGCGCGATCTGGCCGGTCGACGCCAATCTGCGGCCCGAGGGCCGCAACGGCCCGCTGGTGCGCACCCTCTCCAGCCACCTCGCGTACTACCAGCGATGGGCGAAGACCTGGGAGTTCCAGGCATTGCTCAAGGCGCGGCCGGTGGCGGGCGACCCCGAGCTGGGGGCCGAGTACATCGAGGCCGTCTCACCGCTCGTATGGCAGGCCGCGGAGCGCGAGAACTTCGTCCCGGACGTGCAGAAGATGCGCCGCCGGGTCGTCGACAACATCCCCGTGGCCCATATCGACCGCGAGCTGAAGCTCGGCCCGGGCGGGCTGCGGGACGTCGAGTTCGCCGTACAGCTCCTGCAGTTGGTGCACGGCCGCAGCGACGCGAAGCTGCGCAGTGGCACCACCCTCGACGCGCTGAACGCGCTCGCGGCGGGCGGGTACGTGGGACGCGCGGACGCGGCGCAGCTCGACGCGGCGTACCGCTTCCTGCGCGCGCTGGAACACCGCATCCAGCTGTACCGGCTGCGCCGCACCCACCTCGTGCCCGAGGGCGAGGAGGACCAGCGCCGTCTCGGGCGCTCGCTGGGGCTGCGCACCGACCCGGTCGTCGAACTCAACAAGGAGTGGCGGCGGCACGGGGCGGTCGTGCGACGGCTGCACGAGAAGCTGTTCTACCGGCCGCTGCTGGACGCGGTCGCACAGCTCGCGCCCGGCGAGACCCGGCTCAGCGCGAAGGCGGCCGTGCAGCGGCTGGAAGCGCTCGGTTACGGCGACCCGGCCGCGGCGCTGCGCCATCTGGAGGCCCTGTCGTCCGGGATGACCCGCAAGGCGGCGATCCAGCGAACACTGCTGCCGGTGCTGCTCGGCTGGTTCGCGGACTCCGCCGACCCGGACGCCGGGCTGCTCGGCTTCCGCAAGGTGTCCGACGCGCTCGGCAAGACCCCCTGGTACCTGCGGCTCCTGCGGGACGAGGGCGCCGCCGCGGAGAACCTGGCGCGCGTGCTGTCAGCCGGCCGCCTCGCCCCCGATCTGCTGCTGCGCGCCCCGGAGGCGGTGGCGCTCCTCGGCGACCCGGAGGGACTGAAGCCGCGCGGCCGGGAGCATCTGGAACAGGAGGTGCTGGCCGCGGTCGGCCGCGCGGACGGCGCGGAGGCGGCGGTCGCGGCGGCCCGCGGGGTGCGGCGGCGCGAGCTGTTCCGTACCGCGGCGGCCGATCTGATCAGCTCGTACGGCACCGAGGACAGCCCCGCCGAGCAGGACCCGGGCGCGCTCGTCGACCGCGTGGGCAACGCCGTCACCGACCTCAACGCGGCGACGATCGCGGGCGCCCTGCGGGCCGTCGTACGCGAGCAGTGGGGGGACACCCTCCCCACCCGCTTCGCCGTCATCGGCGTGGGCCGCTTCGGCGGCCACGAGCTGGGCTACGGCTCCGACGCGGACGTCCTGTTCGTCCACGAGCCGCGCGACGGCGTCGACGAGCAGGAGGCCGCCCGGGCCGCGAACGCGGTCGTCTCGGAAGTCCGGCGACTGCTCCAGGTCCCCACCACCGACCCGCCGTTGCTGATCGACGCGGACCTGCGCCCGGAGGGCAAGAGCGGACCCCTGGTGCGTACGCTCGCCTCGTACGCCGCGTACTACCGCCGCTGGTCGCTCGTCTGGGAGAGCCAGGCGCTGCTCCGCGCCGAACCGATGGCGGGCGACGCCGACCTGGGCGCGCGCTTCATCGAGCTGATCGACCCGCTGCGCTACCCGGCGGAGGGCCTCGGCGAGGACGCGGTCCGCGAGATCCGCCGCCTCAAGGCCCGGATGGAAACGGAACGCCTGCCGCGCGGCGCGGATCCGACCCTCCACACCAAGCTGGGCCGCGGTGGCCTCAGCGACGTCGAATGGACCGTCCAGCTCCTCCAGATGCGCCACGGCTGGGCGGAACCCGGCCTGCGGACGACCCGCACGCGCGAGGCCCTCGCCGCCGCCCACGCCGCGGGCCTGCTGTCCACGGAGGACGCCCAGATCCTCGACGACGCCTGGGTCCTCGCCACCCGCGTCCGCAACGGCGTGATGCTGGTCCGCGGCCGCCCCGGGGACACGTTCCCCTCGGACGGCCGCGAACTGAGCGCGGTGGGGCGGTACTTGGGCTACGGCCCGGGGCCCACGCGGCGGCAGCCGCACATGGGATACAGCGGCGAGATGGTCGACGACTACCGGCGGGCGACGAGGCGGGCGCGGGCGGTGGTGGAGGAGCTGTTCTACGGGGCGTAGGGCGGCGGCGGGTGCGTGCGCCGGCGCCAGGGTCTGGTGACGCCGACGGCCCGCCGGATACCGTCCTTCCATGTCCGGTCCCGCCGATGCCGTCGGCAAGCGAAACGCCGAGGTCATCCGCCGCTACCTTCGGGTCTTCGAGACACGCGAAGTCGCTGAACTCAAGGAACTCGTCGCTGACGACGTCCTCGTGCACGGCGCGGGCCGACATGTCCGGGGCCGGCACCACCCCGAGGGGGCAGTACTGACCCCGGGCCTGTCCAACTGCCGAGGTCCACGTGGACGACCTCTTCGCTGCCGGGGACCGCGTCACCGTGGCCTTCACCCTGACCTACACCCACGACCGCACCGGCCGTGATCTCACGATGACGGGACTCAAGTCCTACCGCCTCCAGGACGAACGGATCGTCGAGTTCTGGGGCGAGACCGACCTGTACGGTCTCCTCCGCCAAGCGGGGCTGGTAGCGGAGCAGGTCCCGCCCTTCTGACCAGGGCGCACAGTTACTCCTGCCCATGGCTGACGTCAGCCGCCGCGCGGCGTCGGGCACAGGCGACGAGGCAGCCTGATTGATTCGCCGGTGGAACCTCAGGCCGTAGGGGCGCGGGGTTTCCCGCTGAACCGTGGGCGGGCAGGATCAGGGTTCATGAGGCTTCTGGTCATGGGTGGTACCTGGTTCCTGGGCAAGGAAGTGGTGGCGGGCGCACTGAGGCGCGGCTGGGAGGTGACGACCTTCAACCGCGGGCGTTCAGGCCCGGACGCTCCGGGGACGGACTCCGTACGGGGTGACCGAACGGTCTCCGAGGACCTGCGTCGGCTGGCCGCCCGCGGTCCGTGGGATGCCGTGATCGACACCTCCAGCTCCGAACTTGCGCCCCGAGATGTGCGGCTCTCGACACAGACGCTGAGCGACCAGGCCAGGCGATGGGTTCACATCTCCACGGTGTCCGTCTATGCCGGGTGGCCGCACCTCGCGCTCACCGAGGACTCGGCGCTGCTCGACTGCCCAGCTGATGCTGACAACACCTACGGCTATACGGGCGCGGACGGCTCACCGACAAAGTACGGCTTTCAGAAGGCGGGCGGCGAACGCGCCGTGGCGGAGGAGTTCGACGACCGGGCGGTGTTCCTGCGCCCCGGCGTGATCCTCGGGCCGGGCGAATACGTCGGGCGTCTCCCGTGGTGGCTGACCAGAGCGCACCGTGGCGGCCGGATTCTCGCTCCGGCCCCATCAGACCGCCGTATCCAGCCGGTCGACGTACGCGACGTGGCCGCGTTCGCCCTGGACCAGGCCACAGCATCGGGCGGCGGCGCCTACAACGTCGCCCACCCCAACGGAATCACCTTCGCGGACTTCCTGGCCGCATGTCTGGATGCCACCGGCGGATCCGGACGCGCCGCGTGGGCGACACCAGACGCTCTTGCCGAGCACGACGTGAAGCAGTGGACCGAACTGCCTCTGTGGCGCACCCACGCCGGCGTATGGCTGGTGGACTCCGGACGAGCCGTTACCGCTGGTCTTCGGTGCCGACCGATCCGCGAGACGATTGCCGAGACGTGGACGTGGTGGCAGTCCGACGGCCGACCCGTGGACCACCCGCGCTGGGCGGACCACGGAATCGACCCGGAGAAAGAAGCCAAGATCCTGACCTCCCTCGCCTGAGGTCGATCACACCTCAAGCGCGGCGAGTGGCCCCGCGCCGGTCCCGAGTTGGTGCGGGGCGGAAAGGCGGGTGAAGTCCTCGATCCGCTCGCCCAGCTCGACCGCCAGAGGCGCCGCCCGGAAACGATCCGCGGTCAGTGCTCGCCGGAGTCGCGCTGTACGGGCCAGGAGGCCGGTCGTCCGCTGCTGTCTGGGCACTTCCCACACGGTGTTCAGGGCCTCGGCACGGGGGCGGGTACGTTTGACGAGGGAGGGGGGCCGAACAGAGCCGCAGCGTCGACACCGAACATGTGCTCAAGGACCCGGCAGGTATCCGGACCCGGCAATGTCTTGACCTTGCCCGATGTCCAGCGACGGAATTGTGATTCAGAGACCGTCAGGTTCCGGGCGCCCTCATCGAGCACCTGATTCGCCGTACGCCGGAAAGTGCGCTCGAAGTCCACGTAACGCCAGTGGCGTTGCATGACTAAGACCTTGAGCAGCGTCGGAGACGTACTCATCGTGAGCTCCCTAGATCATCCGGCGGAGGCGCCATCGGCGGACGGCCATGCTCCCTCGTAGGAAGGGGACACCGGCGATCCACCGCAGAGCAACGCCCACACCGCACAAGACACTTCGACGCTACCCGCACGCCACATCCCTCACCTGGAAGAGCGCCACATGACACCTGGTGAGGCATGGCGACGACACCGGCCAGAGGCGGAACCTGAGGCAGCGCCGCATTCAGGTCCAGGAATGAGGCGCCCTCAGAACGGCAGTCGGTCTCCGTACCCCCCGTCGGAGATCGACTGCCTCCACTCCAGCCCGAGGAGTAGTCCTCATGACCGCCGTCGACTCGTTCGGCCACGAGAGAGACCCGCGAATCGGTCGCACGGTGCGCGACATCGCCTCCAAGGGTGAGGGCGAACTGACTGCGATCGTGAGGGAGAAGGTCAAGGCGAGGGACGGCAGCGAGCGGTACGTGCGCGTCGCCTACATCAAGGCCGTGTCCGGCATCGAGTGGTCGACGGCAGCGGACAATCTGTCGGTGATCCAGTGAAGCGCGGTTGCCCGGAGTGCGAGGAGTTGCGGCGGGAGTACGCCAATGGCTGCGACCTCGCCGACCTACTTCAGCGCGTCGCACTGCACGAGGGCGTGGCCCATCCGAGCCCGCGGACGGCCACCCAGTGAAAGTTCCGACTACCTGTGCAGCCAGGCGACACGTCCTTCGATCGATCTCTGTCGGCACGTTCGGCACCCGGACCCTGGCCCTTCCCTCCCTCGACGAGCCCGGCCTCTGCTTGTCCAACGTCACCTCACTCCCAACCGGGGGCTATCCGGAGACGGCGCTGGGGTCGACCCCGGTCAGCTCACAGCTCTCATTCCACAGTCGGGCTGCGACGGAGGCGTCGGCCAGGTGACTCCACGCGGGCTCGCGCCGGGGCCTGCCGCGCAGGCTGAACACACGTGGTCCCCACAGCTGGCCTCCTCGCACGGCCGGGTCGAGAGCGGCTCGTACCGCGGGCCATGCGCCGGCGTGCTTGCCCTGGACAAGGACGCCGGCAGCCAGGCCGCGCAGCCGGGCGCCGGCGGTCACCACATGCACCTGTGGGCGTGCGGGGGTGAGGGAGTCCAGGGCGCCGCCGGGATGGACCACCACATTCGCCACCGTGCTGCCGGCGGCGCGCAAGCGGCGGTCGAGTTCGAAGCCGAAGTACATCTGCGCCAGCTTGGACCGTCCGTAGGTGCGCTTGGGCCGATAGTCCTGCCGGGACTGGAGGTCGTCCAGGTCCAGCCGCTCGGACTTCGCCGCGAAGCTGCCCATGGTCACGATGCGGCCTGCCGGTGCGGCCGACAGCAACGGCATCAGCCACCAGGTCAGTGCGAAGTGCCCCAGGTGGTTCGTGCCGAACATGAGCTCGTGACCGTCCGCCGTTTCCCGGCGCGGCGGGTCGTCGAGCGCGACCCCGGCGTTGTGCACCACTGCGTCGAGCCGTGCCGACCCCAGTGATTCCACCACCGTGCCGAGCGAGGACAAATCGGCGAGGTCCAGCCGCAGGGCGCGCACCCGCGCGCCGGGGACACGCGAACGGATCGAGGCCATGGCGGCGTCGGCCTTGGCGGGATCCCGGCTGCCCAGCACGACCGTGGCTCCGGTCGCGGACAGCTGCTCCGCGATGAAGTACCCGATGCCCGCGTTGCCGCCGGTGATCAGGAAGGTGCTGCCATCGGCACGCGGTGGCCGATGAACATCCCAGGGCATGGTGGGGGATGCGGACGACATGACGGCGGGCTCCTCTGCAGCTGGACGACCAGATCACGGGGCCGCTCATGAGTGAGCGGTCTGCCGCCCAAGGTCCCAGCAGCCGCCGACACATCGCCTACGTATCACCGACAGCCACCGCCGGAAGACCGACCTCCTGCCGATCGGCACTCGGCTCCGGCCCCCGCGAAGCTGGGGTGATCGCATCCATGCAGCCGCCGCACACCCCGTACACGCGCGCCGACCACAGTGAGGTCGAAGCGGCTCGGTGACGAGCGGGCGGGGCGCGCGTGGCGCTGCCGTGATTCGGGGTCGATCCCGTGGAGGCGCCGGTGGACGAGGTGGGGGAGGCGGCGGTCGTGCTCACGATGGCGGGTGGGCACGTGACGCATCGACTCGGCTGAGGGGCGGGGGCTGCTACTCACGGTGAGGGCGGCCCCCTTGTCGCCGCCCCCGCGTCGGCTCAGCGCCGTGCCGCGTTCAGTTCCGGCGCCGCCAGGACGTTGCCGTGCTTGTCGGCGGTGTCGCGGTTGGTGCCGGTGTCGGTCGCCGGGGCCCACCGGGGCAGGCGGTGCGGGAGAGCGCCGTACCAGGCGTACGACAGCCCGTATCCGAAGCCGAGGCACAGCAGGCCGCCCACCGCGTCCAGCCAGAAGTGGTTGGCCGTCGCGACGATCACCACCAGTGTCAGCGTCGGGTACAGCAGGCCCAGGATCTTCGCCCACGGCGCCGACGCCAGGGCGAAGATGGTCAGCCCGCACCACAGCGACCAGCCGATGTGCATCGACGGCATCGCCGCGTACTGGTTGGACATGTTCTTCAGGTTGCCCGAGGCCATCGAGCCCCAGGTGTGGTGCACCAGCACCGTGTCGATGAAGTCCTGGCCGTTCATCAGACGGGGCGGGGCCAGCGGGTACAGGTAGTAGCCGACGAGCGCGACGCCGGTGGTCGCGAAGAGCACGAGGCGGGTCGGGGCGTAGCGGCCCGGGTGACGGCGGTAGAGCCACACCAGCACGCCTATGGTCACGATGAAGTGCAGGGTGGCGTAGTAGTAGTTCATCGTCACGATCAGCCAGGTCACCGAATTCACGGCGTGGTTGACCGTCTGCTCGACGGCGATGCCGAGCGCCTTCTCGGCGTCCCAGATCCAGTCGGCGTTCCGCAGCGCCTGAGCCTTCTGCTCCGGAACCGCGTTACGAATGAGGGAATATATCCAGTAACTGACCGCAATGAGCAGGATCTCGAACCAGATACGCGGCCGCCGTACCGACCGCATCCTCCGCAGTCGGCTCTCCCTGGGGGCCGGGACGTCCTCGGTCACCATGGGTGACGGGGCCGCAGTCCGGTCTTCCACAGATTTCACGGTCGCTTCACCCATAGGAGCAGAGTCTGCCAGATAGGTACGGCTCGTCCGATCATCCCCCAGTCGGGTTCCGGCCGTGCTCGGTACGTCCTGAGGACTAGGGACCAGGGCCTGGTCCGAAGGACAGGACCTAGGAGCCGTGCACGGGACCCGCGGCGGTCGAACCGCGGACGACCAGCTCCGGCATGAAGACGAACTCGCTGTGCGGGGCGGGCGTACCGCCGATCTCCTCCAGCAGCGTGCGCACCGCCGCCTGTCCCATCGCCGGTACCGGCTTGCGGACCGTCGTCAGCGGCGGGTCGGTGAACGCGATCAGCGGGGAGTCGTCGAAGCCGACGACCGAGATGTCGGCGGGTACGTCCAGCCCGCGTTGCCGCGCCGCGCGGATCGCGCCGAGCGCCATCATGTCGCTCGCGCAGACCACCGCCGTGCAGCCGCGGTCCATCAGCGCGGACGCCGCGGCCTGCCCGCCCTCCAGGGTGTAGAGGGAGTGCTGGATCAGCTGGGACTCGATCTCCTGTTGGCTCAGGCCGAGCTGGTCACGGACCGCCTTGACGAAGCCCTCGATCTTCCGCAGGACGGGGACGAACCGCCGGGGTCCGAGGGCCAGTCCGATACGGGTGTGGCCGAGGGAGACGAGATGGGTCACGGCCAGCTGCATGGCCGCCCGGTCGTCGGGCGATATGAACGGTGCCTGCACGTCCGGCGAGAAACCGTCGACGAGTACGAAGGGCACGCCCTGGGCGCGCAGCTTCTCGTAGCGCTGCATGTCGGCGCTCGTATCGGCGTGCAGTCCGGAGACGAAGATGATTCCCGAGACCCCACGGTCCACGAGCATCTCGGTGAGCTCGTCCTCCGTGGAGCCCCCGGGGGTCTGGGTGGCGAGCACGGGGGTGTAGCCCTGGCGGGTCAGCGCCTGTCCGATGACCTGGGCCAGGGCCGGGAATATCGGATTCTCCAGTTCGGGCGTGATGAGCCCGACGAGCCCCGCGCTGCGGCGGCGCAGTCGTACGGGACGCTCGTAGCCGAGGACGTCGAGTGCGGCGAGCACCGATTCGCGGGTGGTCGTGGCAACGCCTGGCTTGCCGTTGAGCACCCGGCTGACCGTCGCCTCGCTGACCCCCGCCTGGGCTGCGATGTCGGCAAGCCGTGCGGTCATGGGATTGGACTGTACCGGTCGCATGTCAGATTGCCCACCAGATGCTGGAGTCGGCGGGAAGGCGGACCGTCCCGCCGTTGAACCCGGGTGTCGCGGACGACAGCAGCAGACTTCCCGGTACGGGGATCTCCACGTCCGTGCCGCGCGTGTTCGTCGTGCAGAGGAAGCCGTCACGGGCCAGGGCGAGGACACCCTCGGGGGCGTCCAGCCAGGTCACGTCCGAGCCGGCGCCGAGGCCGGGATGTTCGCGGCGGACCGAGAGCGCCGCGCGGTAGAGCTCCAGGGTCGAGCCCTGTACGCCGGTCTGCGCCTCCACGCTCAGCTCGGCCCACTCCGGCGGCTGCGGAAGCCAGCTGCCGCCGGAGCCGAAGCCGTACGAGGATCCGTTCCTGGTCCAGGGAATCGGCACCCGGCACCCGTCGCGGAAGCCGTCCTGGCCGTCCGCACGGAAGAATGAGGGGTCTTGGCGCACTTCGTCCGGAAGGTCCGTTACATCCGGAAGGCCCAGCTCCTCGCCCTGGTAGACGTACGCCGACCCGGGCAGCGCCAGCATCAGCAGGGCCGCGGCCCGGGCCCGTCGCAGCCCCGAGGGGCCGTCGCCGTAGCGGGTGGGGTGCCGTACGACGTCGTGGTTGGAGAGCACCCAGGTGGTGGGCGCGCCCACCGAGGCCGTCGCGGCCAGCGAGGCGTCGATGACCTGCCGCATCCTGGCCGGATCCCAGGGGCAGCGCAGGAACTGGAAGTTGAAGGCCTGGTGCAGCTCGTCGGGGCGTACGTACAGCGCGAGCCGCTCCGGGGTGGGGGCCCAGGCCTCGGCGACCCCGATGCGCTCACCGTCGTACGCGTCGAGGAGCCGGCGCCAGGACCGGTGGATCTCGTGGACATCGTCCTGGTCGAAGAACGGCAGCACCTGCGCGCCGATCATCTTCGCCTGCTCGCGGGCGCCGATGTCGGGCAGCCCGTCGGCCTTGACCATGCCGTGGGCCACGTCGATACGGAAACCGTCGACGCCGAGGTCGAGCCAGAAGCGCAGGACCGCGTCGAACTCCTCGCGCACGGCGGGGTGCTCCCAGTTGAGATCGGGCTGCTCCGGCGCGAAGAGGTGCAGGTACCAGTCCCCGTCGCCGCCGTCCGGATGCGTGGTCCGGGTCCACGCCGGGCCGCCGAAGACCGATTCCCAGTCGTTCGGCGGCAGTTCCCCGCCCGCCCCCCGGCCGGGGCGGAAGTGGTAGTACGCCCGCTCGGGACCGCCGGCGAGCGCCTCGCGGAACCAGGCGTGCTGGTCGGAGGTGTGGTTCGGGACGATGTCGACGATCACCCTCAGGCCCAGGCGGTGGGCCTCGCGGACGAGATCGTCGGCGTCGTCGAGCGCGCCGAAGAGGGGGTCGACGGCCCGGTAGTCCGCGACGTCGTATCCGCCGTCGGCCTGCGGGGACGCATAGAAGGGGGTCAGCCAGACCGCGTCCACGCCGAGCCCCGCGAGATGGGGGAGCCGGTCGCGGATGCCACGCAGATCGCCGATGCCGTCGCCGTCGCTGTCGGCGAAGGAGCGGACGTACACCTGGTAGATGACGGCGTCCCGCCACCAGTCCGGCGTCCGCCCGGCGAGCTGCGGCGGGGTGGTCGTGCTGAGCTCCTGCGTCATGGGCGCTCCCCTTCGGATGCTGTCTCAGGATGTTCCGGACGTACCGGATCTACCGGATCAACGGCGACCTATCTCGAAGGTAACAGCGCTGCAATCTCTTGCGGAAGCAGTTGCGCACACTGTGAAAAGCGGCGGAGCGGGCGAAGGCCCCGCTGACAAGGTTCGTAACGGCCACCGTGAGGACACGCGGATGTAACGATCGCGGCTGCTTGCGGAAATCTCTCGCAAGGTCTTTCGGTCTTCTTTCAACCTTGTTACGTTCCTCGACGAATCGGCGCCGTGATGGAGCGGCCCAGGTTGAAGGAGTTCACATGCGACGTGGCATAGCGGCCACCGCTCTGGTCGCGAGCCTGGCGCTCACGGCGACCGCGTGCGGCGGCGACGACGCCGAGAGCGGCAAGAGCAGCTCGGGCAAGCTGTCCGGCACGGTTACCTGGTGGGACACGTCGACCGTCGGCAGCGAGGACAAGGTCTTCAAGAAGGTCGCCGAGGGCTTCACCAAGCTGCACCCGGACGTCAAGATCAAGTATGTGAACGTGCCGTTCGGTGAGGCGCAGAACAAGTTCAAGAACGCGGCCCAGTCCGGTTCCGGCGCCCCCGACGTGATCCGCTCCGAGGTCGCCTGGACCCCCGAGTTCGCCGACCTCGGCTACCTCGCCCCGCTGGACGGCACCGCGGCCCTCAAGGACGAGAAGGACTTCCTGCCGCAGGCCGCCGCCTCCACGAAGTACAAGGACAAGACCTACGCGGTGCCGCAGGTCATCGACTCCATGGGCATCTTCTACAACAAGAAGATCTTCCAGGAGGCCGGCGTCGAGGTGCCCGGCACCATCGCCGAGCTGAAGTCCATCTCCAAGAAGATCAAGGACAAGACCGGCAAGACCGGTCTGTACCTGCGCGGCGACGACGCCTACTGGTTCCTGTCCTTCCTCTACGGCGAGGGCGGCGACCTCGTCGACGCCGAGAAGAAGCAGGTCACGGTCGACAACCCGGCCGGCGTCAAGGCCATGAAGGTCGTCAAGGACCTCGTCGACTCCGGCGCCGCCAAGACCGACGCCACCGACGGCTGGAACAACATGCAGACCGCCTTCAAGGAAGGCAAGGTCGCCATGATGATCAACGGCCCGTGGGCCGTCTCCGACACCTACGCCGGCAAGGAGTTCAAGGACAAGGCGAACCTCGGCATCACGCCCGTTCCCGCCGGCTCCGCCGGTCAGGGCGCCCCGCAGGGCGGCCACAACCTCGCCGTCTACGCCGGCTCCAAGAACCTCGAAGCGTCCTACGCCTTCGTCGAGTACATGAGCTCCGTCGAGTCCCAGACCACGGTCGCCAAGGAGCTCAGCCTGCTCCCGACCCGCGCCTCCGTCTACACCAAGCCGTCCGTCAGCGGCAACGAGATCGTCGGCTTCTTCAAGCCGGTCGTCGACAAGGCCGTCGAGCGCCCCTGGATCCCCGAGACCGGCAGCCTCTTCGCCCCGCTGGTGACCGAGTACACCAAGGTCCTCACCGGCCAGACCACCCCGGAGAAGGGGAGCAAGGCGGCAGGCGACGCCTACCGCAAGCTCCTCAAGGACTGGAAGTAAGGGAAGAGACCGACTGATGGCTGTCCACACCAGCGGCCAGTCGGTGGCGAAGGCCGCGGAGCCCAACAGGGCCCGCGGCCATCGCCGCGACACCGCCGGCGCGCCGGGTCCGCTCCGCCGCGCCCTCTCCACCCACTGGTACGCCTGGACCATGGTCGCCCCCGTGGTGATCGTGATCGGGGTGATCATCGGCTATCCGCTCGTCCGCGGCGTCTATCTGTCGCTGACGAACGCCAACGAGCGGAACGTCGAGCGGTCGATCGGGGTCAACCACCTCCCGGCGACCTACGAATTCATCGGACTCGACAACTACGCCGACGCGCTCACCGGCAGCCAGTTCCTCGACACCCTCGGGTGGACGCTGGTGTGGACGGTCTCCTGCGTGGCCGTCACCTTCGGTCTGGGCCTCGCCCTCGCCAACATCCTCAACCGCAGGATCGCCGGCCGGTCGTTCTACCGGATGATGCTGGTCCTGCCGTGGGCCGTGCCCGGCTTCGTCTCCGTCTTCGCCTGGCGCTTCCTCTACAACGAGGACAACGGTCTGCTCAACAAGATCCTCGCGGGTGGCGGCATCGACGCCGTGCCGTGGCTCAACGACCCCACCTGGGCGAAGTTCTCGGTGATCGCCGTCAACGTCTGGCTCGGCGTGCCGTTCATGATGGTCGCCCTGCTCGGCGGTCTGCAGTCC
The DNA here is from genome assembly GCF_053611045.1 of Streptomyces sp. NPDC054841. Taxonomy (NCBI): domain Bacteria; kingdom Bacillati; phylum Actinomycetota; class Actinomycetes; order Kitasatosporales; family Streptomycetaceae; genus Streptomyces; species Streptomyces sp. NPDC054841. The sequence goes on from NZ_JBSGZO010000139.1 coordinate 15,278, forward strand.
ATCCCCGGCGAGCTGTACGAGGCGGCCGAGATGGACGGCGCGAACGCCTGGCAGCGGTTCCGCCACATCACCGTGCCCGGTCTGCGGTCGGTGTCCACGACGGTCATCCTGCTGAGCACCATCTGGACCTTCAACATGTTCCCGGTGATCTTCCTGCTCACCCGGGGCGGTCCTGGTGAGGCGACCCAGATCCTGGTGACCCAGGCCTACAAGTTCTCGTTCGAGATCAGCCCGCGCGACTTCGCGCAGTCCTCCACCTGGGGCGTGCTGATCCTCGTCCTCCTGATGGCCTTCGCCGCTGTCTACCAGCGCGTCCTCCGCAAGCAGGGAGAAACCTGGTGACCACGACCAACGCCCCGGCCGGCGCTCCGGCGCGCGGCCGCCGTTCGCCGATCGCCTCGGTCGCGCTGCATCTGACACTCCTCGTCGCCTCCGTGATCGCCGTCTTCCCGGTGCTGTGGGTCTTCCTGACCTCCATCAAGCCCGCGGAGTACGCGATCACCACCGACTTCTTCAAAGAGACGACGTTCGAGAACTACACCAAGCTGATCGAGGACACCGAGTTCCTCACCTGGTTCGGCAACTCGCTGCTCGTCGCGGGCCTCACCACGGTCATCGGTGTGTTCGTCGCGGCGACCACCGGCTACGCCGTCAGCCGCTTCCGCTTCCCCGGCAAGCGCGGACTGATGTGGACCCTGCTCATCACCCAGATGTTCCCGGTCGCGGTCCTGATCGTGCCGATCTACAACATCATGGCGGGCATGGGCCTGCTCAACGAGCCGGCCGGTCTGGTCATCACGTACCTCACCATCGCCGTGCCGTTCTGCGCCTGGATGATGAAGGGCTTCTTCGACACCATCCCGCGGGAGATCGACGAGTCCGGGCAGGTCGACGGGCTCACCCCGTTCGGCACCTTCTGGCGGCTGATCCTGCCGCTCGCCAAGCCCGGCATCGCGGTCACCGCGTTCTACTCCTTCATCACCGCCTGGGGCGAGGTCGCCTACGCCTCCGCCTTCATGGTCGGCGACGAGAACCTGACCCTCGCCGGCGGACTGCAGAAGTTCGTCAACCAGTACGGCGCCCAGTGGGGGCCGATGACCGCGGCCTCGGTGCTCATCGCCATCCCCGCCGCGATCGTCTTCCTCTTCGCCCAGCGCCATCTGGTGACCGGCGTGTCGGCCGGCGCGGTCAAGGGCTGAGCCCCGCCACGGGCCGCACCCGACCGTACGTACGCTCCCCCCCCATCCACCACCATCGCAGGGATGAAATGACCCAGCACCTCGCTGCCCCCGCCACCACCACGACGACGACCGGCACCCGTGCCGAGCCAGCGCCATGGTGGCGGGACGCGGTGATCTACCAGGTCTATCCGCGCAGCTTCGCCGACGGCAACGGTGACGGCATGGGCGATCTCGCCGGGATACGCAGCCGGCTCCCGTACCTCAAGGAGCTCGGCGTCGACGCGGTCTGGCTCAGCCCCTTCTACGCCTCCCCACAGGCCGACGCGGGCTACGACGTCGCCGACTACCGGGCCATCGACCCGATGTTCGGCACCCTCCACGACGCCGACGCGCTGATCCGCAGCGCCCACGGCCTGGGGCTGCGCATCATCGTCGACCTCGTCCCCAACCACTGCTCCGACCAGCACGACTGGTTCCGCCAGGCGCTGCGCGAGGGCCCCGGCTCCCGGCTGCGCGAGCGCTTCCACTTCCGGCCCGGCAAGGGCGAGCACGGCGAGCTGCCGCCGAACGACTGGGAGTCGATCTTCGGTGGTCCGGCGTGGACCCGGACCACGAACCCGGACGGCAGCGACGGCGAGTGGTACCTGCACCTGTTCGCGCCGGAGCAGCCCGATTTCAACTGGGAGCACCCGGCCGTCCAGGACGAGTTCCGCTCGATCCTGCGCTTCTGGCTGGACCTGGGCGCCGACGGCTTCCGCGTCGATGTCGCCCACGGACTCGTCAAGGCGCCCGGCCTGCCCGACATCGGCTCCGGCGACCAGCTCAAGCTGCTGGGGAACGATGTCATGCCGTTCTTCGACCAGGACGGCGTCCACGAGATCTACCGCTCCTGGCGGCGGATCCTCGACGAGTACGAGGGTGAGCGCATCCTCGTCGCCGAGGCCTGGACACCGACGGTCGAGCGCACCGCGATGTACGTGCGACCCGACGAGATGCACCAGGCCTTCAACTTCCAGTACCTGACGACCAACTGGGACGCGAAGGAGCTGCGCGAGGTCATCGACGGCTCGCTCGCCGCGATGCGCCCGGTCGGCGCCCCCACCACCTGGGTGCTGTCCAACCACGACGTCACCCGGCACGCCACCCGCTTCGGGAACCCGCCAGGACTCGGCACCCAGCTGCGCGAGCAGGGCGACCGCGAGCTCGGTCTGCGCCGGGCGCGTGCCGCGACGCTGCTGATGCTGGCGCTGCCGGGCTCGGCGTACGTCTACCAGGGCGAGGAACTCGGCCTGCCGGACGTCACCGATCTTCCGGACGAGGTGCGTCAGGATCCGTCGTTCTTCCGCGCGGAGGGTCAGGACGGTTTCCGCGACGGCTGCCGGGTGCCGATCCCGTGGACGCGTTCCGGGTCCTCGTACGGGTTCGGCAGCGGCGGCAGCTGGCTTCCGCAGCCGCCGGAGTGGGCCGGGCTGAGCGTGGAGGCGCAGACCGGGGTGGCGGGCTCGACCCTGGAGCTGTACCGGGCGGCGCTGGCCGCCCGCCGAGAGCACCCGGGGCTGGGCGCGGGTGAAGCGGTGACCTGGCTGGACGCTCCTGACGGTGTCCTCGCCCTGTCCCGCGACGGGTTCGTCTGCACCACCAACACCACGGGCGCGCCGGTACGCCTCCCCGCGCCCGGCACGCTCCTGCTGGCCAGTGGTCCGGTGGCGACCGAGGCACCGGCGGCTGCCGCCGCGGGCGACGGCACCGTCGTCCTGCCCGCGGACACCACGGCGTGGTGGACGGTGTGACGATCCCCCGGCCGAGGGGTGGTCGCACCAGCGG
>NZ_JBSGZO010000140.1:0-18192 GCF_053611045.1 Streptomyces sp. NPDC054841
GCCTTGAGGGCCGTTCTGACCTGATCGGAAACCTGTGTGCCGGTTAGTTCTTCTGGATCTGGTCGAAGCTCAGCTCGACCGGGGTCTCGCGGCCGAAGATCTCGACGAGGCCCTTGACCTTCTTCGAGTCGGCGTTGATCTCGTTGATCGTGGCCTGCAGGGTGGCGAACGGACCGTCGGTGACGGTGACCGAGTCGCCGACCTCGAAGTCCAGCACCTGGACCTCGACCTTGCGGGCCGGAGCCGGCTTGCCCTCGGCCTCGGCGGCCTCGCGGGCGGCCTTCTCCTCCGCCTCCGGGGCGAGCATCTTGACGATCTCGTCCAGGGTCAGCGGGTACGGGTCGTAGGCGTTGCCGACGAAGCCGGTGACACCGGGAGTGTTGCGGACGACGCCCCAGGACTCGTTCGTCAGGTCCATCCGGACGAGCACATAGCCGGGCAGCTTGTTCTGCCGGACGTTCTTGCGCTCGCCGTTCTTGATCTGGACGATCTCTTCCTCGGGCACCTCGGCCTGGTAGATGAAGTCCTCGACGTTCAGCGAGACGGCGCGCTGCTCCAGGTTGGCCTTCACGCGCTTCTCGTAGCCCGCGTAGGTGTGGATCACGTACCACTCGCCGGGCAGACCGCGCAGCTCGTCGCGGAGCGCGGCGATCGGGTCGGCGGGGGCCTCGGGCTCCGCGGCCGGAGCCTCCTCGGCCTCTTCGCTCTCCTCGGTGGGCTCAGCGGCAGCCTCGGACTCGTCGTCGGCGGTCAGGTCCTCGTCCTGGACGGCGTCCTCGTCCTCGATGACGCTCTCGTCCTCGACGTGGATCGCGGCTTCCTCGGCCGGCACGCCCGCCTCGGCGTCCGCAGCTTCCGCCTGGTCTGGGTCCACAGCGTCCGCCGCCTCGACGATGTCGAGCTGGTCCTCAGTGGACTCCGCTGCATCTACGCGCGGCTCAACGGCGTCGTTCAGGTTCGGGTCAGACACGGTGGCTGCTTCTTCCTGGATACAGATTGGGTGGAACATGCGAAAGGGGCGCCGATGAGGCGCCCTCCGCGGGATCAGCCGAAGACGTACTTGACTGCTTCCTGGAAGCCATAGTCAATCACGGTCACGAGGCCGATCATGATGACAACGAAGACAATCACCACGGTGGTGTACGTCGTCAGCTGGCTGCGAGTGGGCCAGACGACCTTGCGCAGCTCGGCGACGATCTGGCGGTAGAACAGCGCGAGACGACCCAGGGGGCCCTTCTTTCCGCGCTTGCCGCCCTTACGGGTCTTCTTCCGGTTCTCCGGCGCTTCGTCCTCGGCATCAGGCATGTCGATGGAGCCCACGGCGTCCGTCACGTCTCTCACCTGATTCCGGGTCGTGGCCGTGCCGCGCCCGGTGGAGCCGCACGGCGGTGCATAGAAGTACGTACATGCGCACACATCCTGGCGGTGTGTGTAGCAGGGCCGGAGGGACTTGAACCCCCAACCGCTGGTTTTGGAGACCAGTGCTCTACCAATTGAGCTACGACCCTTTGTGGTTCCCCCCAAACCTACCGCATCAGTAGAGGTGGTCGGTGAGGGCCAACGACGAGTGAGTGTACGTGGTCAGAGGCCGTGCGTCGAACAGATAGCTCCGAGGCGGTTCCTGTCCGCGTTCTTTCGCGTTCCTTTCACCTTCCTTCGCGTTCGTGCCGGGCGTCGCGTACGCGACGGGTCAACGTCCCGTGAGCGCCCCGTCCGCTCTTCGGAACCTGTGTGCCCGGGCCGTGCGGGGTCTGGGACGATGGCCGCATGAGCGCTGCTATTCCACCCACCGAGCGCCGGGTCTCCGCCCGAATCGGCGCGATCTCCGAGTCCGCGACCCTCGCCGTCGACGCCAAGGCCAAGGCCCTGAAGGCCGCCGGGCGTCCGGTGATCGGTTTCGGCGCCGGCGAGCCCGACTTCCCGACTCCGGACTACATCGTCGAGGCCGCGATCGAGGCCTGCAAGAACCCCAAGTACCACCGCTACACGCCGGCCGGCGGCCTCCCCGAGCTGAAGAAGGCCATCGCCGAGAAGACGCTGCGCGACTCCGGCTACGAGGTCGACCCCGCCCAGGTCCTGGTGACCAACGGCGGCAAGCAGGCGATCTACGAGGCCTTCGCGGCGATCCTGGACCCGGGTGACGAGGTCATCGTCCCGGCCCCGTACTGGACGACGTACCCCGAGTCGATCCGCCTCGCCGACGGCGTCCCGGTGGAGGTCGTCGCCGACGAGACCACCGGCTACCGGGTGTCGGTGGAGCAGCTGGAGGCGGCGCGTACCGAGAAGACCAAGGTGGTCCTCTTCGTCTCCCCGTCCAACCCCACCGGCGCGGTCTACAGCGAGGCGGACGCCGAGGCGATCGGCCGCTGGGCACTCGAGCACGGCCTGTGGGTGCTGACGGACGAGATCTACGAGCACCTGGTCTACGGCGACGCGAAGTTCACCTCGCTGCCGGCCCTCGTGCCCGAGCTGCGCGACAAGTGCATCGTGGTGAACGGTGTGGCGAAGACGTACGCGATGACCGGCTGGCGGGTGGGCTGGATCGTCGGCCCGAAGGACGTCGTGAAGGCCGCGACCAACCTGCAGTCGCACGCCACGTCGAACGTGTCGAACGTGGCGCAGGTCGCCGCGCTGGCCGCCGTCTCCGGGAACCTGGACGCGGTCGCGAAGATGCGTGAGGCCTTCGACCGCCGCCGGCAGACGATCGTGCGCATGCTGAGCGAGATCGACGGCGTGGTCTGCCCGACGCCCGAGGGCGCGTTCTACGCGTACCCCTCGGTCAAGGGCGTGCTCGGCAAGGAGATCCGCGGCAAGCGCCCGCAGACCTCGGTCGAGCTGGCGGCGCTGATCCTGGACGAGGCCGAGGTCGCGGTCGTGCCGGGCGAGGCGTTCGGTACGCCGGGCTATCTGCGGCTGTCGTACGCGCTGGGCGACGAGGACCTGGTCGAGGGTGTCTCGCGGATCCAGAAGCTGCTCTCGGAGGCCCGGGACTGAGGTTCCGGTTTCCGCTGGTTCCGCTGGTTCTGCGTGTTCCGCTGGTCCTGCGTGTTCCGCTGGTCCTGCGTGTTCCGCTGGTTCCGCTTCCTGACGGGCTCCCGGCTTCGGCCGGGGGTCCGTTTCTTCGTTCGGGCAAGAACCCGATCGGGGAAAGGGGATGCCGTAGGGGCGGGGCGTGCGGCAGGATCCTGCAATGCCCCACCTTTCAGGGGGACACCCCCCGACCCCCCCGGACGTCCGAGATCTCACCCTGCTGCCCAAGGCCCATCTGCACCTGCACTTCACCGGGTCGATGCGGCCCGCCACCCTCCTCGAACTCGCCGACAAGTACGGCGTGCACCTCCCCGACGCGCTGACCGGCGGCGAACCGCCGAAGCTCCGGGCGACGGACGAGCGCGGCTGGTTCCGCTTCCAGCGGCTGTACGACATCGCGCGCTCCTGCCTGCGGGCGCCCGAGGACATCCATCGGCTGGTTCGGGAGACGGCCCAGGAGGACGTCAAGGACGGTTCCGGCTGGCTGGAGATCCAGGTCGACCCGACGTCGTACGCGCCGATGCTGGGCGGGCTGATCCCCGCGATCGAGGTCATCCTCGACGCCGTGGACGGCGCGGCGCGTGAGACCGGCCTCGGGATCCGGGTCGTGGTCGCCGCCAACCGGATGAAGCACCCCCTGGACGCCCGTACTCTCGCCCGGCTCGCGGTGCGCCACGCGGACCGGGGCGTGGTCGGCTTCGGGCTCTCGAACGACGAGCGGCGCGGTATGGCACGCGACTTCGACCGGGCGTTCGCCATCGCCCGGGAGGGCGGGCTGCTGGCGGCCCCGCACGGCGGCGAGCTGACCGGCCCGTCGTCCGTGAGGGACTGCCTGGACGATCTGCACGCCTCGCGGATCGGCCACGGCGTACGGGCGGCCGAGGATCCCCGGCTGCTGCGCAAGCTGGCCGAGCGCGGAGTGACGTGCGAGGTGTGCCCGGCGTCGAACGTGGCGCTGGGGGTGTACGAGAAACCCGAGGACGTTCCGCTTCGGACGCTGTGGGACGCCGGCGTACCCATGGCGCTGGGCGCGGACGACCCGCTGCTGTTCGGCTCCCGGCTGGCGGCCCAGTACGAGATCGCGCGGCGCCATCACGGCTTCACGGACGCCGAGCTCGCGGAGCTGGCCCGCCAGTCCGTGCGCGGCTCCGCGGCGCCGGAGGACATCAGCAGGAAGCTGCTGTCCGGGATCGACGACTGGCTGGCCGGCCCGGTGGCCTGAAGTGGCGGTAGGGCGGATACGCCTGGAAGCCGATGTCCAGTTCCGGCCGGTCCCAGCGGTGGTCGGGCTCGAACAGCGGGCTGAGGGAGGACCCCAGGACGTCGATGCCCTTCGCCGCGTGCTTCGACAGGGGAGCGTTGCCCGCCGCCTCCTCGAAGCAGGTGGCGGCCTCGGCGAAGACGTCGCGGCTGCCGAAGAGGAACAGGGTGCGTGCGTGGACGGCCGGGCGCAGCCACTGGGAGCTGCGCCAGTTGTGGTCCTCCCATTCCTTCCGCCAGGCGGCGGCGCGGGCCGCGGTGCGACGCTCGTCCGTCCGGACCGTCAGCGGTGTGCCGTGACGCAGTCCGGCGCGGAGCCCGGGCCAGCGGGAGGGCCGCAGGCCGAGTGAGTGGTGGACGAGGACGATGTCGACCGGAACACCCGGGGAGAACGTCCTCGGCAGGCTCTCGCGCAGCGGCACGTGCACCACCGTGTGGCGTGAGAACGCGACAAAGGCGAACAGTCCCGCGAGCCGGGACAGCCCGTCGTGGTCGCCGAGCAGATACCCCCACCTGTCGTGCAGGGGGTCGTTCAGCGTCGTGTGCCGGAGGGGATGCCGGGGCTGCACGATCCGGTACGTGTGCGGGCCGGTGCGCGGCCTGAACTCGTCGAGCCTCAGCCGCATATGAGGTCGGACAGGTTGGCGGACATGGTCCCCAGGATGACGCTCAGCGCGGCCACGTCTCAACGGAAATTCCGCGCAGCAGTGTCCGGGCGAGGGTCGCTGCGAACTCGTCGACGGACTGCGGGGGCTGCTTGCCGGCGGTCGCGTCGTAGGCGAAGGCCCGCTGCGCGCAGGCGCCGAGCAGCAGTGAAGCCGCGGCGAAGGTGTCCGCGCCGGGGTCGATACGGCCCGCGTCCCGCTCGGCCCGCAGATAGGCGTCGAGGCTCTCGATGGGCAGGTGGGGTCCGGTGCCCATCTCCCGCATGGCGGCGTCGTGGCGGGCCTTCAGTTTGGTCTCGGCGTAGAGGGACGCTCCGATCGGGAAGCTCTGGGCGTAGAAGAGGGTGGCCTGGCGGGCGATCTCGGTGAGGTTCTCCTCGACGGTTCGCTCCCCCGGGTCGGTGACGAGCCGGCGCAGCAGCGGGGCGAGCTGCGGCAGCCGTTCCCGGAGCACGCTCACGAACAGTTCTTCCTTGCTCGCGAAGTACTTGTAGAGCGCGGCCTCGGAGCAGCCCGCGGACGCGGCGATGGCCTTGGTGGTGGCGCGGGCCAGACCGACGCTGAGCATCAGTTCGTGGGCGGCGTCGAGGATGCGCTCGCGGGTGGGCTTCTCCATGGTGCTCCTTCCGGGGCGTGACGAGCGGGGCTGGGACGAGCGGTGCTTGGACGAGCAGGGCTTGAGGAGCCGGGGCTCGACGAGCGGGGAGCGGGGCTTGACGAACAGGTGAGTGTTTACTCACCCTAGTGGTGAGTAAACACTCACCCACCGTCCCGGGAGGCTCGTCATGCAGCTCACGGTTTTCGGCGCCAGCGGGGGCATCGGCCAGGAGATCGTCCGGCAGGCCCTGGCAGCAGGCCACCAGGTCACAGCGGTGGTCCGCGATCCGGCGCGGCTTACGGTCACGGGCGAGGGGCTGGAGATCAGCACGCCCCGCTTCGACGACCCGGAGGCGCTAAGGCAGGCGGTCGCGGGCCGGGACGTGGTCTTCTCGGGTCTCGGCCCGCGCAGTACCAAGCAGGTCGGTGTCGCCTCCCGCCTCACGCGCCTGGTCCTCCAGGCCATGGAGGCGGAGGGGACGCGGCGCTTCCTGGCGGTGAGCGCGGCGCCGCTCGGGCCCGTACCGGAGGACGAGACGTTCTTCCTGCGGTACATCGGGACACCGCTCGTGTCGCGTGCGCTGCGCAAGCACTACGACGACCTGCGGATCATGGAGGCCGATATGCGCGGCAGCGCGACGGACTGGACGTCGGTGCGCCCGCCGCGCCTGACCGACGCCCCGCTGACCGGGCACTACCGCACGGCGATCGGCACGAACCTGCGCGGTGGCGGCAAGATCTCGCGGGCGGACGTGGCCCACGCGATGCTCGCGATGGCGGACGACCCCGCCACGGTGAAGCAGGCGGTGGCGGTGGCCTACTGACCGGCACTGAGCGGCACTGAGCGGCACTGAGCGACAGCGAGCGGCTCGGCGTTCTTCCGCTTCCGAGTGCGTCGGCGGCTCGTGAGCGCTCAGAGGCTGACGCCGACCGTCACCGGCTCATTGACGAGGGTGACTCCGAAGGCGTCGCGGACCCCGGCGACGACCTCGCGGGCGAGCGCGAGGAGGTCCTCGGTGGTGGCCTCGCCCCGGTTGGTGAGGGCGAGGGTGTGCTTGGTGGAGATACGGGCCGGGCCGTCGCCGTACCCCTTGGTGAAACCGGCCTTGTCGATGAGCCAGGCGGCGGAGGTCTTGGTGTGGCCGTCGCCCGCGGGGTACGCGGGCGGGGTGGCCCCGTCGCCGAGCCGGGCGCGTACCCGGCCGAGGAAGGTCTCGTACTCGGCGGCGGTCAGGATCGGGTTCGTGAAGAACGACCCGGCCGACCAGGTGTCGTGGTCCTCGGGGTCCAGGACCATGCCCTTGCCCGCGCGCAGCTTCAGGACCGCCTCGCGCGCGGCCGCCGCAGGGACCCGGTCCCCGGCTTCGACGCCGAGGCTGCGGGCGGTCTCCGGGTACTTGATCGGCGCGGACAGGCCCTCCGCGTCCTCCAGCTCGAACCGCACGCGCAGCACCACGTAGCGGTCGGGGTGCGCCTTGAAGCGGCTGTGGCGGTACGAGAATCCGCACTCCGTGTTCGGGATGGTGACCGTCTCACCGCTGCGGCGGTCGAACACCACGACCTCGGTGATCGTCGAGGAGACCTCCTGGCCGTACGCACCGACGTTCTGGATCGGCGTGGCCCCTGCCGAGCCGGGGATCCCCGAGAGGCATTCGAGCCCGGCCAGTCCCGCCTCGACGGTCCGGGCGACGGCCTGGTCCCAGACCTCGCCCGCGGCCAGTTCGAGCGTCGTACCGTCCAGCTCGAAACCGGTGGTGGCGATGCACAGGGCCGTGCCGTCGAACCCCTTGTCCCCGATCACCAGGTTGCTGCCGCCCCCGATGACCAGCAGCGGCGTCCCCGCGGCATCGGCCTCGCGGACGACGGCGATCACCTCCTCGTCCGTGGTGGCGGTGACGAGGCGCGTGGCCGGTCCGCCCAGGCGGAACGTGGTCAGCGGGGCGAGGGGGGCGTCAAGGAGTTCCTGCACGGGGACAAGAGTACGGTCCGGTTCACCCCGGCCCTGGCGGGCCCGGGGTGAACTCGGACGAGGTGTGCCCGGGCTCACGGGCGGGGTGCGCCCGGACTCACGGATGGGTGCGCTCGGACTCACGGACGGTGTGCCCGCGCTCACGCCGTCACGTGTTCGCCGGTGGCCGTTGCGGCCGGGGCGGGCGCCTCGTCGCGCGCCGGCTCGTGTGCCTTGTCGTGGGCCGGCTCGTGTGGCTTGTCGTGGGCCGGCTCGTGTGGCTTGTTGTTCGTCGGCTCGTATGCCTTGTCGTGGGCCGCGGCGGCCGCACCCCGCCGCCGGGGAATCAGCAGGGCCACGAGCGCACCGAGGCCCACCGCCCCCGCGCCGATCCACAGCGCCGGGACCGTGCCGTCCACGAAGGCGTCCGGTGACTCATAGCCGCCCTGGGCCGCGAAGACGGAGGCGAGCACCGCCACACCGAGCGCCCCGCCGACCTCCCTCAGCGCGTTGTTCGCGCCGGAGGCGATGCCCTGCTCCGCCGGGCGGACGCTCGACATGACGAGACTGGCAGCGGGCGCGAAGTACAGCGACATGCCGATGCCGCTGACGATCAGCGAAGGCAGCTGGGCCGCGTACGAGACGTCCGGCGCGATCACCAGCGCGAAGAGCCCCAGCCCCAGCGCCTGGAGCACCAGCCCGGTGACGACCACGGGCCGTCCGCCGACCCGGTCGGAGAGGTAGCCCGCGATGGGCGCGACGAGCATCGGCATGCCGGTCCAGGGCAGCATCCGCAGGCCCGCCTCGGTCGGCGAGTACCCGACGACCGTCTGCAGGAACTGGCTGAGCAGGAATATCGAGCCGAACATCCCCAGGAACATCAGCATGCTCGCGATGTTGATCCCGAAGAAGCCGCGGTCCCGGAAGAGCCGCATCGGCAGCATCGGCCGCTTCCCCTTGATGCTGTGCCGGACGAACGCCGCGACCAGCACTCCGCCCACGATCAGCCCGGTCAGCACCCGCGCGCTGGTCCAGCCGTGCGACGGCGCGCTGACGAGGGCGTACACGATCCCGAAGAGACCCACGCTGACCAGGACCGTTCCGGTGACGTCGAGGCGCGCGCCGGGCCCGTACGACTCCGTCAGGCGCAGCCGGGCGAGCGGCAGCAGGGCCAGCCCGACCGGGACGTTCAGCCAGAAGATCCACTGCCAGGACAGATGCTCGGTGAGGCTGCCTCCGATGAGCGGGCCGCTGGCCACGGCCAGGCCGGTGACCGCGCTGAAGATGCCGAGTGCGGCACCACGACGGGCGACGGGCACGGCCGCCGTGAGCAGGGTGAGGGTCAGCGGCATCATGACCGCGGCCCCGGCGCCCTGCACCGCCCGCGCGGCGATCAGTTCATCGATGCCGGGCGAGAGCGCTGCCGCCGCGGACGCGGCGGTGAAGACCACGAGGCCGCCGATGAAGAGCCGGCGGCGCCCGAACCGGTCCCCGAGCGCCGCTCCGAACATGAGCAGCACGGCGAACGTCAGCGTGTAGGCGTTCACCGTCCACTCCAGGTCCTCCAGCGCACCGCCGAGGTCGGCGCGGATGGAGGGCAGGGCGGTGGTGACGACGAGGTTGTCGAGGGCCGCCATGAAACCGGCGACGCTGGTGATGACGAGAGCCCAGGCGGCGGAGCCACGGCGGGCGTCTTGCTGATGCATTGCTCTCTCCCCCTACATGATTAGTTATTGATGACTAACTTTCGTGGGCGTGAAAATTCGTGGGCGTGAAAAGGGGCACCGCGCGCATCGCGCGAGTGGCTACCCCTCAGGCCCAGGACGCCTGGCCGAGACGTAGAAGCCCTCCCAGACCCGGTGATCGGACGGAAAGCCCATGGCGACCAGCGTGTTGATCAGCATCCCGTACGCGAGAAACGTCGTGGTCTCACCGACGTCCGCGCCGAGCGGCAGATGGACGGCTTCCCACAGCTGCATCCAGCCGGCGCGAACCGCTTCGCCGAATTCATGGTCACCGGCCTCCTCGGCGGCGGCCACGGCGACGTAGGTCTGCATCTGCATGAGCAGCCGCTCGGGGTGCTCGGCGATGATCCGGGTGTACGCGCCGGCCATGGCGTGCAGGGCCTCCTCGCCCTCCAGCCCCTCGCTCGCCTCCTGCAGGACCTGACGTGTCTGCGCCAGGCAGCGCTCCGAAGCGGCCAGGAAGATGGCCTTCTTTCCCGGGAACAGCCGGAAGAGATACGGCTGCGACACACCCACTCGCTTGGCGATCGCCTCGGTGGACGTACCGCTGTAGCCGCCGCGCGCGAACTCGGAGATCGCCGCACGGATGACGCTCTCGCGCCGCTCCTCCGCACTCATTCGAACCATGTGAGCTAAGTTAGTACTCAATCACTAACTTGGCAAGGACGACGTAGGGGCGCTGCTTCTGGAGCAGCGCCCCGCAGTAGCCGGCAGTAGCCCGCAGTAGCCCGTAGCCAGGGGGCCGCTCCAGGAACAGCACCCCTTACCCGTCCTCATACAGGTGAGCCCCGCCTTGCGCAGGGCCCCCGTCAGGCGAGCCGTACGACCGCCCGCGACATGCCCAGCACCTTCTGGCCGGCCGACATCGCCGTCAGGTCGACGCGCACCTTGTTGTCGTCCAGCTTCGCCGCGACCTTGCCACTGACCTCGATGACCGCGCCCTCGTCGTCATTGGGTACGACCACGGGCTTGGTGAAGCGCACGCCGTACTCGACGACCGCTCCCGGATCGCCCACCCAGTCCGTGACCACACGGGCCGCCTCGGCCATGGTGAACATGCCGTGCGCGATGACGTCCGGCAGCCCGACCTCCTTGGCGAACTTCTCGTTCCAGTGGATCGGGTTGAAGTCCCCGGAGGCACCCGCGTACTGCACCAGCGTCGCCCGGGTCACCGGAAAGCTCTGGGCGGGCAGTTCGGTGCCGACCTCGACGTCCGCGTATGCGATCTTCGCCGCCATCACGATCAGGCCTCCTCGGCGCCGCGCGCCACGAGCTTGGTCCACGCGGTCACGACGTGCTCACCGGCCTCGTCGTGCACCTCACCGCGGACGTCCAGGATGTCGTTGCCCGCGAGGGACTTGATCGCCTCGATGGTCGAGGTGACCGTGAGCCGGTCCCCCGCCCGCACCGGGCGGCTGTAGGCGAACTTCTGGTCGCCGTGCACCACGCGGCTGTAGTCCAGGCCCAGTTGCGGGTCCGCGATGACCTCTCCCGCCGCCTTGAAAGTGATCGCGAACACAAAGGTCGGCGGAGCGATCACATCGGAGTGGCCGAGCTGCTTGGCGGCATCCGGGTCGGTGTACGCGGGATTCGTGTCACCCACCGCCTCGGCGAACTCCCGGATCTTTTCCCGGCCGACCTCGTACGGCGCGGTGGGCGGATAGGTCCGCCCCACAAAGGACTGGTCGAGCGCCATGGACGCGCTACCTCCTGGATCTCTTGCCGGAACCGGCCGGGTCTCCTGCCGGACCGGACGTCTTGCCGGACCACCGGAACAAACGACACGAGGCCGCCCCCTGGTGGGGACGGCCTCGCATTCGAGCCTGATTCAGCGCGTCTCGCGGTGCGCGGTGTGCGCGTTGCAGCGCGGGCAGTGCTTCTTCATCTCAAGACGGTCCGGGTTGTTGCGCCGGTTCTTCTTGGTGATGTAGTTCCGCTCCTTGCACTCCACGCAGGCCAGCGTGATCTTCGGGCGGACGTCGGTGGCAGCCACGTGAGTGCTCCTTGGACGGATGGGACGGATGAACGCAGAAAAGAGTAGCCGATCGAAGGACCGACCCCACAATCGGCTACTGTGTGTAGCGGTGACCGGACTTGAACCGGTGACACAGCGATTATGAGCCGCTTGCTCTACCGACTGAGCTACACCGCTGCGATGCCGGATCCCCTCACCCGAAGGCGAGGGTCACCCAACATCAGAGCCCCAATACGGAATCGAACCGTAGACCTTCTCCTTACCATGGAGACGCTCTGCCGACTGAGCTATTGGGGCGAGCGATGAAGACATTACACGGTCGGCCGCCGATCGCCCAAATCCGTTTACGGGCCACGTTGGCCACCTTCGGGGGCGTACGTGCGGGGCCTGGTGCAGGGCTCCGTGCAGGGCTCGGCGCGGGGCTCCGTGCAGGGCTCCGTGCAGGGCTCGGCGCAGGGCTCCGTGGGGAGCGCTGTCACGCCCGTCCCGTACGCCACTCGTGGTCACACCGGTACGACTATTGCGCTCCTTCTCGATGCGCGGTCGGGGCGCCCCTAGGCTCGACCCACGCCGGGTGATCTTGATCGTCCGCTGGTCGCCCGCCACCGCCCGTTCGTTACCGCCGATTCCGCAGGCGACCCCGCCCACCAGGAGCGCTATGCCCGACAGTCAGGCACAGCCGGCCGACGGCACCACCGCAGACACCGCCGCGCTGCTCCTGTGCGGCGCCCGCCTCACCGACGGCCGCACGGTCGACGTACGGCTGAGCGGTGGACGTATCGAGGCCGTCGGCACCGCAGGCAGCCTCAGCGCGACGCCCAAGGTGCACTCCGCGCGCGTGGATCTGAACGGCTATCTGCTGCTCCCCGCCCCCGCCGAGCCGCACACCCACGGCGACACCGCGCTCACCGCGCTCACGGCCGAGGAGCCCGTGTCGTACGCCACGGAGGACGTCCAGCGGCGCACCACCGAGGCCGCCCTGCTGCAGCTCGGGCACGGGGCGACCGCGGTCCGCTCGCACGTACGGATCGGTGACGTGCAGGGGCTGGGTCCGCTGGAGGCGGTGCTGCAGGCGCGTCGGTCGCTGCGCGGGCTCGCCGAGCTGACCGCCGTCGCGGTGCCCCGGCTGCTCACTGGGGTGGCCGGTGCGGACGGGCTCGCGATGCTGCGGGACGCGGTGAAGATGGGCGCGTCCGTGATCGGCGGCAGCCCGGACCTCGACCCGGATCCGACGGGGTACACGGAGGCGGTGCTCGAGGTCGCCGCAGAACACGGCTGCCCCGTCGATCTGCACACAGACGCCGACGACCCGGCGCGGCTCGCCCGACTCGCCGCCATGGCGGGCGGGCTGCGGCCCGGCGTCGCGGTCGGCCCGTGCGCGGGCCTGGCCCGCTTGCCGGCCGAGCTCGCCTCCCGGACGGCGGACCAGCTGGCGGCGGCCGGCGTGACGGTGGTCTGCCTGCCGCAGGGCGGCTGCGCGGGCGCGGAGCTGCGCGGCGTCGCGCCGGTGCGACTGCTGCGTGCGGCCGGGGTGCGGGTCGCGGCGGGCAGTGGGGCGATGCGTGACGTGGCGAACCCGGTGGGGCGCGGCGACCCGCTGGAGGCGGCCTTCCTGCTGGCCTCCCAGGGCGGGCTGCGCGCCCCGGAGGCGTACGACGCGGTGAGCGCGACGGCGCGGGAGGCGATGGGGCTGCCCGAGGTACGGGTGGAGGCGGGCTTCCCGGCCGAGTTGCTGGCGGTGCGCGGCGATCAGCTCGCGGGCGTGCTGTCGCTCGCTTACAGCAGGATCGTCGTCCACAGGGGGCGTGTGGTGGCCCGCACCAGCGCGGTGCGCGAGTACTGCGACTCGGCGGCGGCCGTCGCCCTCGAACTGCCGCGCCAAGGGCGGCCGGATCCCGGACCGTGAGAATCCCGGACCGTGAGAATCCCGGACCGTGAGGATCCCGCCGTGAGCGTCAGGATGCGGGGCCGGGAGGGGCGGGCGCGGGCAGGGCTGCACGCGCCGCGGCGCGGGTGTGCAGGTAGCAGGTCGCAGGTCGCAGGTCGCAGGTCGCAGGTAGCAGGTAGGGGCGTAGCGGACAGGCGGGGCTCCGGGGCGGGGCGGTCGGGTCCCGGTTCCTGGGTACAGGTGCACCGGGCGCGGGCCCGGGGCACGGGCGAGCGGGGCGCGGGCGAGCGGGGCGCGGGCGAGCGGGCGGCGCCTGGGAGCGGGCGCCTGGACGGGAGCGTCGTAACCCGGCGACTGGACGGCCGGATCCCGGCTCCCGGGCGCGTGCGCCGCGCGCGAGGCGCAGTCGACCGGCGTACGGTCGTGAGCATGCGCATTGTCATCGCTGGAGGACACGGTCAGATCGCGCTGCGCCTTGAGCGGCTGCTCGCGGCGGGCGGACACGAGCCGGTGGGCATCATCCGCAAGCCCGAGCAGGGTGACGACCTGCGGGCGGCGGGCGCGGAGCCGGCGCTGCTCGACCTGGAGTCGGCCTCGGTGGAGCAGGTCGCGGCGGTGCTGCAGGGCGCGGACGCCGCGGTGTTCGCCGCGGGCGCGGGCCCCGGCAGCGGCAGCGCGCGCAAGGACACGGTGGACCGCGGCGCGGCGGTGCTCTTCGCGGACGCGGCCGAACGGGCGGGCGTACGGCGGTACATCGTCATCTCGTCGATGGGCGCCGACCCCGAGCACCGGGGCGACGACGTCTTCGACGTGTACCTGCGGGCGAAGGGTGCGGCCGACGCGCACGTACGAGGCAAGAGCGGTCTCGACTGGACGGTCCTGCGCCCGGGGATGCTGACGAACGACGCCGGGACGGGGCTGGTCCGCCTGGAGGCCGGCACCGGGCGCGGGCCGGTGCCCCGGGACGACGTGGCCGCGGTCATCGCGGAGCTCATCGAGACCCCCGCGACGGCCGGGCTGACGCTGGAACTGATCGGCGGAGCCGTGCCGGTCTCGGTCGCGGTGAAGGACATCGCGGGCAACTGACGTGCGCGTGTGCAGCCGTTGTGCCCGTCGACACGTACACCGGTACGCGCACCGCACGCACACCGGTGAACGCACCCCGGTGAACGCACCGGCGCTTGTGACCGATGAACTCCGCCCACCGGCACGGACCTTGACGTCATGAGGGAACCCATGGAGCAGCACCGACCCACCGTCGTACAGCGTCCCGAGCAGACCTATGTGGGTGTCAGAAGGTCCGTCAGGATGGACGCGTTCGACGTCATCGCGGACCGCCTCCCCGAGATCGTCGGCTGGCTGGCCTCGCACGGCACCGCTCCTGCCGGGGCCCCGTTCTTCCGCTTCTACGCCATCGACATGGGCGGCGAATCGGTGGTCGAGGCGGGCGTCCCGGTCACCTCCCCGCCCGAGCCCGAGGGTGACATGGTGGTCGGTACCCTGCCCGCGGGCCGGTACGCCACCCTGAGGCATGTCGGCCACCCCGACGGCCTGTTCGGTGCCATTGCGCGGCTGCGGGAATGGGCAGTGGCAGAGGGCCTGGAATGGGACGTGATCACAGAGGCGAACGGCGTGGAACGCTGGGGCTGCCGTATCGAGTCGTACCTCACGGACCCGCGCGTCGAGCCGGATCCGGGCAAGTGGGAGATGGAACTGGCTTTCCGCCTGGCCGACTGATCACAGCGGACCGGGAAGTGCGCGACGCCCGATAGCAATTCACCGCCGCTGTCGCCATTTCTGCCACTGCCGTCATTGCTTGCGTTGTCGCCACTGCCGCCGTTCCCGCCAAGTCCGCCGATAACCGAGTTCGCTGCAGTGCGGGTTGCGAGGTCAAGAATTCTGATACGTCGTCACTGTCGCGGCGATGACGATTCGTTCGCGCTTGTTGGCATCGTCGGACTGCGGGAGGGATATCGGCGACCGCGGCGGCGGCACCCGGCAACGCGCCCCCATTGTTCTGTACGCGACGACCTGCCGGAATCAGACATGCCCGTGTCGCACGAGCGTGGCGGGGTGGCGCTTTCCATCGTCACCGCCGTACCGCCGCCGTCGCCGCCGCCGGAGCAGCCGCGACGACAGTCGTAGCGGCCGAAAGCCGAGGTCACAGCGGTTAGCCGTCAGTCACGGCCACAGCGACCGGCAGCCGCCCGCGGCCTACTGCAGCCTGCGACTTGCGGCTTGCCGCCTGTACGGCACAGTCCATGAAAGTTCCACAAATCAAGAAACTTCCGACTTTTTGGACTCAGGTGATGGGTCAGGCCGGGTTCAGCCATGGAGACCGACCTGGCCCCGCTTTCCGCTCAATTCGAACCCTTGTGGCGGCAATCACAGAATTGCCCCTTGCCGTCGACCCCTTTCGCTCGGATGCTGAAAACCCCGGCGGAAATCCCCATTCCTTGATGAACCGCCTTGCATGGGATCAATCACCATCCGCAGATTCACGCGAAAGAGGCGCCATGCGGCTTTCCGTTCTCCCTCAGCGAGCAACGTCCAAGATCGTCAGATACCTCGCGGGCGGCCTCGCCACCGCCACGGTTCTGCTCGGAGCAAGCACCGCGGTTCTCCCGACCCCGGCCTCCGCAACCCCCGCAAGCGCACAGCGACTTGACGGCTGGATCAAGCACGCACTGCTGGTGATGGACGCCAAGGGAATTCCCGGCAGCTATGACGGGATCCGCCGGAACCTGATGCGCGAGTCGAGCGGCGACCCCTTCGCCATCAACCTCTGGGACTCGAATGCGGCGGCCGGAATCCCGTCCAAGGGACTCATGCAGGTCATTGACCCGACATTTCGGACATACCACGTAGACGGCACCTCTTGGGACATTTATGACCCAATTGCAAATATTGTGGCGGCGTGCAATTACGCGGCCAAGCGTTACGGGTCCATCGACAACGTGAATGGACCCTACTGATCAAGCAGGATCCGCAAGGCTTCGGCGGCGCGAGACGCGTCGCCGGGTCCAAGCACCAGGTATGTATGTCCATGGCCCCGCATCGGGGCCATGGCTACGTTCCGGCGCATGGCGATTCCCCCGACGCGCACGACGCACACCACTCGTGCGATACACACGCCGCACACGACTCGCGTGATGCGCGCCACGCGCACGAAGGCAGCCGTGACCGCGCTCGCAGCAGCCCGTCACCCTGACCGGCCTCCTCCCGGCGGCGGCCACCGCGCACGAGAGGTCCGGCACGACGTACTACGTCGACTGTCTGCGCGGCAGTGACACCTCCTCTGGCACCAGCAGTGGCGCGGCCTGGCGCAGCCTCGCCCGGGCCTCGCACGCCTACGAACCGGGTGACCTGCTGCTGCGGTGTGGCCCCACCGCGATGAGTTTCCCCGCGTGGCGCAGTCTTCTCGGGTAGGTACATGGATCGCGTGCCCGCGCCCCACCAGGGAGCGGCATCGCCGACCGAGAACGAGCGTGAGCGAGCTGAGCCATGAAGACCGACGAAGAGCAGATCCGGGCTCTGATCGAGCAGTGGGCCGCGGCCGTGCACAAGGGCGACATGAACGGTGTCCTGGCGGACCACTCGGACGACATCGTCATGTTCGACGTGCCGCCGCCCTACGAGGGCGTCCGCGGCATCGACGCCTACCGCGAGACGTGGCCCCCCTTCTTCGCGTGGCAGGCACAGGGCTCCTCGTTCGAGATCGTGTCCCTCGACGTCAGCGCCGGGGACACCGTCGCCTACGCCCACGCCCTGCTGCGCTGCGGAACGCCCCAGGAGCTCGCCGACAACCCTGCGAACCGCCTACGGCTCACCGTCGGCCTTCGCAAGGAACAGGGCCGTTGGGTCATCGCACACGAGCACCACTCGTTCCCTTACCCGACCGCGGGCGACGCCGGTGCCACCACGACCGCCTAGCGCGCGGTACGCGTGATGCGCGAGGTACCCGCGGTACCGCGGTACGCGCGGTGCACCCCCCGCCGCAGGCTCATACAGGCGTCCGGAGCTCGAAACCCTCGCCGGCGCGGTAAGCCCGCACCAAGGCCCGGTCCGCCGACTCCGCGCGTACCACGTGCACCCTGCCCAGGCCGGACACCTGGCCGCGGCAGCCGTCCACGGTCAGCAGCGTGTTCTCGTCGATCGCCACGCCCCGCCCCACACCGCCACGCGTGACCGCCTCGATCAGGCGGGGCAGGGTGCCCCACTGCGCAGCGTGCACATCGACGGCGCCGGGGACCAGACCAAGGCCGGGCCGGACCTCTATCTCCTCCAGGTCCTCGGCCGAGTCGGCCGGACAGACGGGCACCCCGCCGGAAAGCCAGCCGCCGACCAACGCGCTGCGTGCGGCGACCGCGGCTCCGGCGGAGAACCCCGCGTACGGCATCCTCCGGGCCGCGAGCAGGTCCGGCAGCGCCGTGAGAACCGGGGCGAGCGCGTCCTGGTAGGCGGGGGTCGGACCGCCGCCCACCAGCAGCGCGTCGGCCCCGGCCAGCGCTTCAGGGTCCAGGGTCGCGCCGATCGGTACCAGCACCGGCACCGGCGTGCAGGGCGCGACCCGGCGCAGGACCTTCTCGAAGCGAGAGAAGTACTCGGCTCCGTCGCCTTCGTCGATGAGCAGGCAGGCCACGGTCGGACGGGTTCCGGCCGCGGCGAGGAAAGGGCCGTAGACGAGGCTGGAGGCATCCTCGTCCCAGCCGCCCCCGATCAGAAATGCAGTCACGCAGCGCTCCCCCCAGGAGATCCCGCACGGTTCTCGGCGGGCGGTGCCGGTCCGGAGGCTAACAACCGGCTGGACGGGGCAGCGAGCGATTTGTCGCCCGCCGGCCGAAGGGCCGCTGCCTGCCCGTCATCCCCGGGGACGAAGTCCGACGCCCCGTGGACATCGCCCGGTGGTGTGTGCCGCCGCCCACGAACCCCGACTTCACGCGTCTGCCGCTGCCCAAGGGGACAGCGGAATGCGCCTACGGCGCCTACGGCTCAGGGGTCGGCTCCGCCGGCGGGGGGGGGCACCCCCCGGGGGTGGGACCCCGGGGGGACCCGCCAGCCCGCCACCCAGGGGGTGACAGGTT